>NZ_RZSR01000339.1:0-5580 GCF_004023265.1 Mesorhizobium sp. M1A.F.Ca.IN.020.06.1.1 | reverse complement strand
ATTCTGCGCCGCGACGACATCGACATCGTCATGAACCTCGCCGCCGAGAGCCATGTCGACCGCTCGATCGACGGCCCCGGGGCCTTCATCGAGACCAACATCGTTGGCACCTACCGCATCCTAAACGCCGCGCTCGACTACTGGCGCGGGCTGTCGGGGGAGCGTAAGGCCGGCTTCCGCTTCCATCATGTCTCGACCGACGAGGTGTTCGGCGACCTTCCTTTCGACGGCGGCATGTTCGTCGAGGAGACGGCCTATGCGCCGTCCTCGCCCTATTCGGCGTCCAAAGCCGCTTCCGACCATCTGGTGCGCGCCTGGCACGAGACCTACGGCCTGCCGGTGGTGCTTTCCAACTGCTCGAACAATTACGGCCCTTACCATTTCCCCGAAAAGCTCATCCCGCTGGTCATCCTCAACGCGCTCGACGAGAAGCCGCTGCCGGTTTACGGCGCCGGCGCCAATGTGCGCGACTGGCTGTTCGTCGAGGACCACGCCCGCGCGCTGGAACTCGTGGCGACGAAAGGGCGGCCGGGCGAGAGCTACAATGTCGGCGGCAATTCCGAGCGCACCAATCTCGGCGTCGTCGAGACGATCTGCGATCTGCTCGACCGGAGGCGCCCGCGCGCCGGCGGCAGAAGCTACCGCGACCTGATCACCTTCGTCACCGACCGCCCCGGTCATGACCGCCGCTACGCGATCGACGCCTCCAAGATCGCGCGCGATCTCGGCTGGGCGCCGCGGGAGAATTTCGACAGCGGCCTGGCGAGGACGGTCGATTGGTATCTCGACAACAAATGGTGGTGGGCCCCGATCCGCGAGCAGCGCTACAATGGCGAGCGGCTGGGCCAGGGTCCAATGGAAAACGGCCCGATCGAGAACGGCCCGATGGAAGACGCGGCGATCGAAAACAGCCCGGTCAGGAAGGGCGGAAACGGGCAGGCCGAGAGCAGGGAGGGCGCCGCGTGAGGCTTGCCGTCACCGGACGCGAGGGCCAGGTTGCCGCCAGCCTGATAGAGCGGGGCAGCAAGGATGTCGAGGTCGTTCCCGTCGGCCGGCCGGCGCTCGACCTGGCGCGCCCCGAGACGGTGTTTGCGGCGCTGGCAGAGGCAAGGCCCGACATCGTGGTTTCGGCTGCGGCCTATACGAATGTCGACCAGGCCGAGGACGAGAAGGAATTGGCCTTCGCGGTCAACGCCACCGGCGCCGGCAAGGTGGCCGAGGCGGCAGCAGGGCTCGGCGTCCCCGTCATCCATTTGTCGACCGACTATGTCTTCGACGGCGCCAAGGACAGCGCCTATGTCGAGACCGACGCGACCGCCCCGCTCGGCGTCTATGGCGCCTCCAAGCTCGCCGGCGAAAAGGCCGTGGCGGCCGCCAACCCGCGCCACCTCATCCTGCGCACCGCCTGGGTCTACAGCCCGTTCGGCAGGAACTTCGTCAAAACGATGCTGAGGCTGGCTAGCGACCGTGACGAGATTTCGGTCGTCGCCGATCAATGGGGCAATCCGACCTCGGCGCTCGACATCGCCGACGCCATCCTGCATGCGGCGGCGAGGCTGCGAAACGACAAGAATTTCGCCGCCTTTGGTGTCTACCATCTGGCAGGCAGCGGCGAGACCAACTGGAGCGGCTTTGCCCGTCACATCCTCGACACAAGCCGGGCGTTTGGTGGCTCGTATGCGCGCGTGCGCGATATCGCGACAGTGGATTATCCAACCAAGGCAAGGCGGCCGGCCAATTCGCGGCTGTCGAGCGCGAGGTTTGCGAACGTGTTTGAGTGGCGAGCCCCGGAGTGGCGGGTCGCGGTGGAAAGCGTGGTTCGCCGGCTGGAGGGTGGCGAGACGAAACAGGCATTGAGTGCATGAACGAAAACCCGTCCCCCGAGCAATTGCACGGCGCGAAGCCGCAGCCGGCCGATCAAGTCGCGCCGAAGAAGCGCGCAGGCGCCAAGCCGGCGAATACCAAGTCAGCGAGGGCCAGGCCGGCTAAGCGCACCTGCATCATGGTGCTCGGCATGCACCGCTCGGGGACGAGCGCGCTGACGAGGGCGATCAGCCTGCTGGGCGCGGCGCTTCCCAAACAGGTCATTGCTCCGGACGAGAACAATGCCAATGGCTATTGGGAGCCGACCAGCCTCAATATGCTCAATGAAAAAATGCTCACCGAAGCTGGCAGTAGCTGGGATGACTGGCGGTCTTTCGATCTCGGTGGCCTCTCAAATACCAGGAAACAGTTTTTCAAGAACGAGGTCGCTCGAATTGTGGAGGCAGAGTACGGTGATGAGTCTCTAATCGTTTTAAAAGAACCGCGCATTTCAAGATTTGTTCCTCTCTACGAGGAAATCCTTGGCTCGATGAATTTCCAAATGCGCTACGTTCTAACCGTACGCAATCCGCTCTCAGTGATAGCGTCACTGAAGAAGCGCGACGGATTGACTCCTGCATACGCTTCGCTGCTCTGGCTCCGCTATGTACTGGATTCTGAATGGGCGACGCGTGGTGCGACGCGTGCCTTTCTTTCTTATGAATCCCTCGTCACTGATTGGTACCCCGCGATCGCAAGAGTTGACGAAACGTTGTCAATAGACTGGCCCAAGCCGCTCACCGAGGCGCGGGTAGAGATCGACCGATTTTTGTCCGCAAGGCATCAACATCATACGGCAACGACCGAACTTCTACTCGGAAACGACGAAATCGCAGACTGGGCCAAAGACACCTATCTGGCGGTTAGATCTCTTGAGAAAGATGCCAACGACGAGAGGACCCTCATAGGATTGGGCCAAATTAAGACCAGTTTCGATGCCGGCTCACGGCAATTCGGCGCAGCTTGCGTTCTTGAGTTGCATGCTAGACGGGCCACGTTTAGCGACAGAATCAAAACGTTGATAGATCAAAACGTTAGCGTCCAGGCCGAAGCTGATGCGTTGGCCGCGCAAAAAAATGCTCAATCCAAGTTACTCGCCCAGAAAGATAAACAAATTCTCGAATTGGTCGAGAGCGGGGATGCTGTCAAAGCGCGGTTGGGGCAAAGGCAACTGGCCGACTTGGAGATAGCGGCGTCGCTTGAGCGAGAAGCTATTCTAAAAAGGCGAGAGAATATAACTGTAAAAAACGAAAACCTTATAGCCGGCAGCAAAGAGGATTCGAGAAAAACTAAGGAGGAGGTCGAGGACAATAGAAGGAAGGTAGAGGAATTGTCTCAGAAATCAGTCTACATTGCGTTCTATCTACCTCAATTTTACCCCTTTCCTGAAAACGACGCTTGGTGGGGGAAGGGCTTTACCGAGTGGACAAATGTCACGAAGGCAGCACCTTTGTTTGAAGGACATTATCAACCGCAGTTGCCAACAGAACTCGGTTTCTATGATCTTCGAGTTCGCGAAACGCAGCATGAGCAGATAGCGCTAGCTCAGCAGTACGGTGTTGATGCGTTTTGCTTTCATTATTATTGGTTCAACGACGGCAAGCGGCTGTTGGATAAACCTGTCGATGCCTATCTCGCTGACAAAACGGCACGTATGCCCTTTTGTTTGTCTTGGGCAAACGAAAACTGGACGCGGCGCTGGGATGGTGCGGAGCAGCAGTTGCTGATCTCACAGGACTATCAGCCGGGGTATGAAGCCGGTTTCATCGAGAGTATAGCACCGTTCTTGCGCGATGACCGGTACCTTCGCGTCGAGGGTCGTCCAATTGTGCTCGTCTATCGGCCTCAGCAACTTCCGCAACCGGCGCAGGCCGTCGCAAAGTGGCGGGAGCACTGCCGCAAAATCGGTATTGGGGAAATCCACCTCGTCGCCGCGCTTACGCATGGAAATCTAGACTATGAAGGTCTTGGTTTCGATGCAGGGGTCGAGTTTCCGCCGCACAATATGATGGTGGAAAATATCAGCCACGAGGTTACGCCATTCCAACCCTTGGGTGGAATGTTCGTGAATTATGCCGATGTGGCTGGCGATTTCCTTCGACGTGATTACCGGAACAAGAAGGTCTATCGCACGGTGGTCCCGTCGTGGGACAACACTGCCCGTCTCGGCAGTCGTGCCGTAGCGATGCTTGGTGCAACCCCCGATAACTACGAGCGCTGGTTGAGGGCCGCAACGTCTCGCACTATAGCCGAGCGGGCCGCAACCGAACGCCTGGTTTTCATAAACGCGTGGAACGAATGGGCCGAAGGATGCCATCTTGAGCCCGACAGAAAATTTGGCCGCGCTTTTCTGGATGCTACCCTTCGAGTCAAGGAGAGCAGATCTGTCCTTGATGATGTTTTTGATCCCCATCCTTTCCGCTCTTCCGTGGACGAGAACAATTCCGTCGCGGTGTCGAGTAGCGCGATATGGGTGGAAGACGTGCCGAGCCAGCGTTTTGCCGCGATCAAGTTGAAAACACAGAGCCTGTTGAGTCACGCTCCGGTAGCTTACAAGATCGCCAGATTTGGCTTTCGAGCCGCTCGCGCCTTTGCGCGACCAACTCGGTCAATGTGGCGCCAGTTGTCAGCTTCACAACGCGTCCTTGCGGCATCTGCTACTGGGAGACAACATACTCTCCCGATGGCTCTGGAGACGGTCTCTCTTGGCCGATCGGCGCGAGAAGTCCAGAGTCGAACCGAGCTACTGGCTGCGAGGAACGACGCTATCCTGACCGCCTATCCCGGCAGGGCGGTCACTGGCAAACGGGTTGAGGTGACCGCCGGGAAGGATGCTACGAAGCGGAAGCGGCTGAGCGATCTCTTCGCAGAGAAGCATTTTGATGCAGTGCCGCTTCAATTTGGACGATTTTTAAATTGCGTGGCGCACGCGCGAGCCATCGGGGTAATTACTCAAGGCGGAGCGTTGGTTGAAGAGTCGATTCGCGTGTACCGGTACGTTTATCGAGATTTGAATCTTTTAGATTATCTGGACGAAGCGGACGAAAAGTACATTCTGTTATCAAATAAGTTCAAGTTCATAGATGAAGACGTCATCTTGCCGCTTCATTCAAGCTTTGCATTTGGCCACGTCATCTTTGATGTGGTTCCTCAGATTCTTTTTTGGGAAAAGGAGATCAAAGAGGGGCGTCTGAAGGTAGTGCTGCCGAATGATGCGCCGTTATGGGTGAGTGGCATCTTGGCCACCTGGGGGTACTTGCCGCACCATTTTCTGATCCTTCCCCATACCCCCTACCGATTCCGCTCTGCGATTGTCTGCAATGGCCTCACGACAAACACGACCTATTATCCTAACCCTGACGCTTTAGCGCAATATGCCACACTACCGGCTTTGCCCTGCGCGTCCAAGGCCCCGGCACTGATCTACTTGGCGCGGGACCGCGCCAACACCTACTCAAACCGCGTCATCGACAACGAAGCCGAAGTGATCTCAACGCTGGAGAACTTGGGCTTCACTGCCATAGATCCATCCAAGCTTCCTTACGTCGAACAGATGGGGTTGTTTCGAAGTGCCAAAATAATCGTTGGGGCGCATGGCTCGG
The DNA here is from genome assembly GCF_004023265.1 of Mesorhizobium sp. M1A.F.Ca.IN.020.06.1.1. Classification (NCBI taxonomy): domain Bacteria; kingdom Pseudomonadati; phylum Pseudomonadota; class Alphaproteobacteria; order Hyphomicrobiales; family Phyllobacteriaceae; genus Mesorhizobium; species Mesorhizobium sp. M1A.F.Ca.IN.020.06.1.1. The sequence goes on along the minus strand of NZ_RZSR01000339.1, from coordinate 115 downwards.
CTTTCGCCAATGTGGTCTGGTGCCAGCCCGGCACCAAGTTGATCGATGTCATGCCCGACGATTGGGTCGGCTATTGGAACGACTACGGCATCACGGAAATGTGGCTGTCACGCAC
>NZ_RZSR01000338.1:0-5585 GCF_004023265.1 Mesorhizobium sp. M1A.F.Ca.IN.020.06.1.1 | reverse complement strand
CGATGTGGGTGGTGAGCGATGCCGCGCGCGAGGCGATCGACCTCATCGAGCGCGCCATCGAGAAGCGCCAGGTGCTCACCATCGACTACTCGGACGAAGCCGGGCGCGGCACGGCGCGCGACATCCGGCCCCTGGGCCTCTGGTTCTGGGGCAAGGTATGGACCCTGGTCGCCTGGTGCGAGATGCGCGACGATTTTCGCGCCTTCCGCATCGACCGCATCGCCTCGGTGGTGATTGCCGGGCGTATCTACAAGCCGGAGCGCGGCAAGCAGCTCGCCGACTTCTACCGCGCCGTGGAACGCAGCGAGGATTACGGCATGGCGCCCGATCGAGCGGCGCGGACCTGACCTCCCCAGGCACGGCCGACAAAAAAGCCCGCGCGAAGCGGGCTTTTTTGTCGGGCTGGGAGACCTTACTCCTCTTCCCCGTCTTCTTTCTTGTCCTTCGACTTCAGCGCCGAAAGCTTGGCGAACACGGCATTGGCGTCGAGCTCCTGATCCTCGTCCTTCGGCTTCTCCGGAGCCGGCGTCAGCCTTTCGGTCAGCGCCGCCGGCAGCAGCGTGTCGCCGGCAGCCGGCTGTGCCTGCTCGCGGCCGCGCGAGGCGCGGTTGACTTCCATGTCGAGGTCGATCTGCGAGGTCAGGCCCAGCGTCACCGGATCCATCGGCTGCAGATTGGCCGAGTTCCAATGCCGGCGCTCCCGAATCTGCTCGATCGTCGACTTGGTCGTGCCGACCAGCCGCGCGATCTGCGCGTCCTTGAGTTCGGGATGGTTGCGTACCAGCCAGAGAATGGCGTTCGGCCGGTCCTGGCGTTTCGACAGCGGCGTGTAGCGCGGGCCTTTGCGCTTCGATTCCGGCACCCGCACCTTGGGGTCCGAGAGTTTCAGCCGATGGTTCGGATCCTTCTCGCCGCGCGCGATCTCGTCGCGGGTGAGCTGGCCGGTCATGATCGGGTCCATGCCCTTGATGCCCTGCGCCGACTCGCCGTCCGCGATCGCCTTGACCTCCAGCGGATGCAGCCCGCAGAACTGCGCGATCTGCTCGAAGGAGAGCGCGGTGTTGTCGACCAGCCAGACGGCGGTGGCCTTGGGCATCAGCAGCGTATTGGCCATGTCAAAAATCCTTCTCGTTCGCCCGCGTTCCCGCGCGGGCGGTGGTTTTAGAGCCACCAAAATGGGAAATTCGCGGCCTGTATAAACGCTCCGTCACGATTTCGCAATGTTTTTGGGAGGGGAGCAGCTGGGACCCAAAAAGACAAAACCCGCCGGACGGAGTCCAGCGGGTTCGGAACCGGAGACGAGCAAGCGTCTGCGACGGCTCTGGCTTCGAGACTACGGCCCAGCCTTGCGGCCGGGTCGTGCTTCAAATCAAAGAGCCTGGCGAGCGATACGCTCGATGTCGCCGCGGTTGATGCCGAGGTCGTTCAGCTGGCGGGCGTTCAGCTTGTTCAGCTCACGCACCGTCTCATTGTAGAGGCGCCAGTTGCGGAAAGCGCGGATCGGGTTCATTTCAGTCCTCCATTCACGGGATCAGTTGTTCGATGCCGCGTAAATAGGCACCCTTGCCTACGAATTGAACGGACTCTTTTGCATGGCGGCAATGCATTTTGTGCATTGCAGCATTAGGCCTTTGTTCAGTCTCTCGTCAGGGATCCGAACGACCAGGATGCGTCGCGGATTCAGGTCAGGCCAAGCCCAAAACGGTTGGTCCGCAAACCGGAGCGGAACGTACTTAAAGTACGTGAGCAGCGGAAGCGCAGGACACAATTGCTTGCAGGCCGGCCTCACCTATATCGGGCGCATCCTAGCCGACGTCGAGGACGATCTTGCCGATATGCTCGCCCTCCTCCATCCGCTCATGCGCCCGCCATGCCTCCGTCAGCGGGAAGATCATGTCCATGACCGGAGCGACCTTGCGGGTGCCGAGCAGCGGCCAGACCTGAGCCTCGAGCGCCGCCGCGATGGCTGCCTTGAATTCGACGGTGCGCGGCCGAAGCGTCGAGCCGGTATGGACAAGGCGCTTGACCATGAGCTTTGCGAAGTCGGTGCTGGCGACCGCACCGGCCTGTACGGCGATCTGGACGATGCGTCCTTCGACGGCCGCGGCGTCGTAGTTGCGCGCCACATAGTCGCCGCCCACCATGTCGAGGATGACGTCGGCGCCCCGGCCGCCGGTTGCGTCCTTGACCTCGGCAACGAAGTCCTGCTGGCGATAATTGATCGCCCGGTCGGCGCCGAGCCCAAGACAGGCGTCGCACTTCTCCTTGCTGCCGGCCGTGGTGACGACATAGGCACCGAATGCCGAGGCGAGCTGTATGGCCGTCGTGCCGATGCCGGACGAGCCGCCATGGACAAGCAGCGTCTCGCCTTTCTTCAGCTCGCCGCGCTCGAACACGTTGTGCCAGACGGTGAAGTAGTTCTCCGGCACGGCCGCGGCCTCGGAATAGGTAAAGCCCGCCGGGATCGGCAGCACGCTGCCGGCGTGGACCTTGACATATTCGGCATAGCCGCCGCCCGGCGTCAGCGCGCAGACCCGGTCGCCGGTGCGCCAGCGCGATATCGCGTCGCCGAGCGCCGCGATCTCACCGGCCGCCTCGAGCCCGGGCAGGTCCGAGGCGCCGGGCGGCGGCGGATAGGCGCCTTTGCGCTGCTGCACGTCGGGCCTGTTCACGCCGGCCGCGTGCACGCGGATGAGGACCTCGCCGGGGCCGGGCGTGGGCACGTCGCGCGTCTCCGGCTTCAGCACCCTGGGACCGCCAGGCTGCGAGATTGCGATCGCCGTCATCTTTGCCGGAATATGCTGTCCGCTTGCCATGAATTGTCCCGTTTCCTCATGCCGCTGGCCGGCTGTTTGCATCGGCATCCCTGCCCTATGTATGCTCATTACCAAATCAGGCAAATGGTGAAATCAGGGAGAAGCGACGATGGCGATCTTCGACGACGAACCCAGGAAGAAGCCCCGCCCACACGAGATCGGACAGGATCTGTCGCTGCTGTCTGTCGATGATTTGTCCGAGCGCATTGACCTGCTGCGCGAAGAGATCGCGAGGCTGGAAGCTGAGCGGGCCGCCAGGGGCGCCACCAAATCCGCCGCCGAGGCACTGTTTCGCCGCGGATAATCCTGGCTGCATGGCCAGCCGCCCCGGAAAAGCCTGAAAGCGACTGCCAGAGCTGCACCCTCAAACAGACCTGCGCTTCGAAATTACCAGCCGGATCAGCCTATGTTCGCAACCTACCGACCGATCCTCTCGCTGCTGCGCGGCACCGCGTTCCTGCTGGCGGCCTCCGGCCTGCATGGCCTGCTTTTGCCGCTGCGCGGCCAGCTTGAGGGGTTCTCGACCGCCTCGCTCGGCCTGATGGGCACGGCATGGGCGGGCGGCTTCGTCACTGGCTGTTTCTTCGCGCCGCGGCTGGTGCGCCGTGCCGGTCATGTCAGGGCGTTCGGCGCCTTCGCCGCCTCCGGCGCAATCATTGCGCTCCTCACCGGCCTCATCATCGACGAGTATTTCTGGATCCTGCTGCGCGCCTTCACCGGCTTCACCATGGCCGGCGCCTTCATGGTCATCGAAAGCTGGCTGAATGAGAAGGCCACCAACGAGAATCGCGGCACCGTCTTCGGCCTCTATATGATGGTCACCTATGCTTCGATCATGGGCGGCCAGATGATCGTCGCCGGCGGCGATGTGAAATCGGCCTCGCTGTTCATGATCACCGGCATCCTGTTCTGCCTGTCGCTCCTTCCGACTGCGGTGTCGACCCAGTCGCATCCGAAGCCGCTGCAGGATGTCAAGCTCGACGTCAAAGGCCTCTACGCCAATTCGCCCGTGTCGGCGGTTGCCTGCCTTCTGATCGGCATAGCCAATGGCGCCTGGGGCACGCTCGGCGCCGTCTATGGCGCCCGCATCGGCATCTCTACCGCCGAGATCGCGCTCATGATGAGCCTGGTGGTCATCGCCGGCGCGGCCATGCAGCTTCCCGCGGGCCGGCTATCCGACACCACGGACCGCCGTTTCGTGCTGGCGGGCGCAGCCTTCGGCGCGGCACTGTTTGCCGTGCTGGTCTTTCTGGTCGAGCCGCGTTCCGGCGTTTTCGTCATCTTGCTGACGGCCGCCTACGGCGCCTTCGCATACACGCTCTATTCGATCGCCGTCGCGCATGCCAACGACCACGCGCGGGCGGAGGATTTCGTCAAGGTTTCCGGCGGCCTGCTGTTGCTCTATGGCTTCGGCACCATGATCGGACCGCTGCTGGCCGCCGCTTTGATGGGCTGGCTGCGCCCCGAAGCGCTCTTCCTTGCGACCGCGCTCGCGCATCTCTGCCTTGCCGGTTACACCCTGCTCCGCATCCGCGCCCGCGCGCCGGTTCCGATCGAGAACCGCGATGCCTTCAAGACGCAGCCGGCCGACCGCGCCGTCACGCCGGAAGCCTTGCGGCTCGACCCGCGCACAAAGGTTGAAACCGATGGTTGAGATTTGGGGAACTTTGCCCCACAAATGAGGCATGATGTTTTCCGACGCTTTCGTGGCGATAGCCGATCCCAACCGGCGCTATCTCTTGGAAGAGCTCCGGCGCGGTCCCAAGACGGTGAATGAGTTGGCGGCCGGTTTGCCGGTTTCGCGCCCGGCCGTTTCCCAGCATCTGAAAGTCCTGCTCGACGCCGGTCTGGTCAAAGCCAGGGCCGAGGGCACCAGACGCGTCTACGCCGTCAGCACCGCCGGCTTCCTCAGGCTGAATGTCTGGCTGGATCAATTTTGGGAACTCTCCCCTGGAGAGTGACCGCTGGCCACCAGCCGGAGGCCTCAGTTCGCTGCCTGCAGCGCCGCGCCAAGCGCGTCGAGCAGTTCGCCCGTTCCATGCTGGCGCGTGGCCGGCGAGTCGATGCCGTCGAAGAAGGCCCCTTGCTCCGTAAGAATCAGTCGCGTTCCCTTGCCTTCCGCGATAAGCTCGATCGTCGCCAGCGAAACCGAGACTCGGGTTTCGCCGAACAGCAGCTCATAGCTGTAGACGATGCGTTTGTTCGGCACGACGTCCTGGTAGACGGCGTTGAAGAAATGCGTCTGCCCGTCGCTCGGGCAGCCGGCATTCACCTCCTTGCCGCCGATGCGAAAGTCCATTTCATGCCGGCTCGGCATCGGGTTGTCGGGATCGAAGAACCAGCGCTTCTTGGCCGCCGGATCGCTGAGCGCGAAATAGACCTTTTCGGGCGGCGCCGGATAGTGGCGTTCGATGACGAAGGTGGAATGGACGACGGATCGTTCGGTCATGACGGGCCCCTTCAGGTTTGGTCGGTGATGTCCGTGAGAAAATCGCCGAGCCGGTCGAGCCGGCGTTCCCAGGCCAGTCGCCGCTCGTTGATCCAATGCTCGGCTGCCCGCAATGCGTTTGGCTCGATCCGGCAGGTTCGCACCCGGCCAAGCTTCTCGGTGCTCACCAACCCGCTCGTCTCGAGAACGGCGAGATGCTGGACGACGGCCGACAGCGACATCGCCAGCGGCTCGGCCAGCTGACTGACCGATGCCGGTCCGCGCGACAGACGTTCCACCATCTGGCGCCGGGCGGGATCGGCAAGCGCCTGGAACATCAG
>NZ_RZSR01000337.1:0-5591 GCF_004023265.1 Mesorhizobium sp. M1A.F.Ca.IN.020.06.1.1 | reverse complement strand
CTTCGGCAGTGTTGGTTTTATAAGCTTAAAAAACCAAAATGCTAGGAAAGCCGCTGAGTATGCGACCCGGAGTATCGACATCGGTTGCCGTCGGAGCCGCGCGTTATCGAGCCGTGGATATGCGCGCGTCGTTCGGGCCTGGCTTCGACGAGCTCCCTTGGGCAATGCGCATCCTGCTTGAAAACGGCTTGCGTTGTTCGGAGACCCCGGACGATCTGCTGGATGCATTTCGCACCTGGCTCAAAACCGGCGCCAGCGCCTACGAGATGCCGTTCCGGCCGTCGCGGGTCATGATGCACGACACGACATGCGTGCCAGCGCTCGTCGACATCGCCGCGATGCGGGACGCGGTGGCGGAAGCCGGCGGCGATCCATCCCGGCTCTCCCCCGTCATTCCCGTCGACGTCTCGATTGATCACAGCGTCGGCGTCGACCGTTTCGGCACCCCCGACGCCCTGGCCTTCAACATGAAGCGCGAGTTCGAACGAAATCAGGAACGCTACCGCCTCATGAAATGGGCGACGCTCGCGTTGCCTGGAGTTCGCATACATCCGCCCGGGACCGGTATCATGCACACCATCAACATGGAACAGTTGGCGAGCGTAATCGCGGTGGCCTCGCAAGGCGGCCAGAACTGGCTTCATCCGGAAACCCTGGTCGGCACAGACAGCCACACGCCTATGGTCAACGCGCTGGGTGTTCTAGGCTGGGGCGTTGGCGGACTCGAAGCAGAAAGCGCCATGTTCGGTTTGCCCATGATGATGCGGCTGCCGGATGTGATCGGGGTCAAAGTGGTCGGGCGCCTGAAGGGCCTGGCGCTGGCGACCGACCTGGCCCTGGCAGTGACCGAACGTTTGCGCCTATACGGCGTTGCAGGATGTTTTGTGGAGTTCTTCGGCCCGGGCGTCACCACATTGACCGTCGGAGAACGGGGTGTAATCGCCAATATGGCGCCGGAATACGGCGCAACGACCGGCTTCTTCCCGATTGACACCGAGACCGTCAGGTATCTTGAACAAACCGGAAGAACTTCGGCGCTCATCGCAAGAGTGAAGGCCGGCTCGCGCGCGCTCGACCTCTGGTTCGACCCCAACATCACCCCCCGCTACAGCGATATGATCGAACTCGATTTGGACGAGATCGGCACCGCCCTTTCCGGCCCGCGACGGCCGCAGGACCGCGTGTCGCCGGGAGGGGTGCAGGCCGCCCTAGAGGCGGCGGAGGGTCGCTCCCTGCGGCGCCGTGACCCGGCAGCGACCATCCCCGACGGCGCGATCGCCATCGCCGCGATCACCAGTTGCACCAACACCACCGACCCCGCTCTCCTCGTCGCGGCTGGGCTAATGGCACGCAAGGCACGCGCCCGCGGTCTCGCCCCACCGGATTGGGTAAAAACATCGCTTGCGCCGGGTTCGCCGGCCGCCGAGCGCTATCTGGCGCGAATCGGCTTGCTTCAAGAGCTTGAGGCAATCGGCTTCGGGATCGTCGGGTTTGGCTGCACGAGCTGTATCGGCAACTCCGGTCCGCTGACGCCTGAGATGGAAGCGTCCATCGCCGAGGGCACCATTGCGACGGCGGTTTTATCCGGCAACAGGAATTTTCCGGGGCGCGTGCATCCATCGCTGCGCAACGGATTCCTGGCGTCGCCGCCCCTGGTCATCGCCTATGCGCTTGCCGGCGATGCCATGCGAAACATCGAGACCGATCCGATCGGCGTTGACCGGACAGGCGTGCCGGTTTTCCTTCGCGACATATGGCCCAGTCGGGACGAGGTTGACCGCTTCGTCCAGTTGCGGCCCGCTGATTTCATCGATGCCTTCAACGCCGCGCAACGCAATGCCGACTGGGCAGCGCTCGAGGCGCCATCCAGCGTCCTGTTCCCGTGGGATGAACGCTCGACATACATTCGTCGACCGCCATTCGCCGTCGCCAAGCCGGATTCCCGCATCGGCCGATACCGCGCCCGTCCCTTGCTCGCTCTCGGCGATGACATAACCACGGATCATATTTCCCCTGCCGGCCAGATTTCAGTCTCGAGCCATGCTGGTCGCCATCTCATTGCGAAAGGTGACCCCGCCGGCGATCTCAACGTGTTCGCGGCGCGCCGAGGCAACTGGGAAGTCATGCTTCGTGGGCTCTATTCGAACCGTGACACGGTCAATCTGCTTGGTGTCGAGATACCGGCAGGGCAGGCAAGGCATATCCCCAGCGGGCAGCTTGGCTCAATCTGGGAAACGGCTCTGCGCTATCAGGATGAAGGCGTGCCGACGGTCATCGTGGCGGGCGAACGATACGGCGCCGGGTCGTCTCGTGACTGGGCGGCGAAGGGCGTGAATCTGCTCGGCGTCCGCGCGGTTCTGGCCCAAAGCTTCGAGCGAATTCACCGGACTAACCTCATTGGCATGGGCGTTCTGCCAATCAAGATCGAAGACAAGCCCCTTCCGCAGATCGAGCCTGAGGATGTTTTCGAGATTGAAACGGAGAACGTACAGCCGCGCAAATCCCTTACCGTTAGTATCCTTCGAAGCGACGAAACGATCCGCCCGCTGACATGCAGGATGGCGGTCGAGACCGAACTGGAATGCCGCACGATTGAGGCCGGCGGGATGATCCCGCTCATCCTATCGCGTTTCGTTCCTTAAAACGTGCAGCGGCAGTATCTGACGACGTCAGCTCTGAAACCCTTTTCTAGCAGTGGAATGGCGAGCCAAGCCGTTTATGCGGCGGAAAACATCACCGGCCGCGACGATGGGGTCGCCGAGAGGTGCGAGCGCCGCTCGCTATGAGGGTTACCAAACCTGTCGCTGGGGGTTACCAATGCGCGTATTAGGTGGCCTTAGGTTACCAATCGGGGCCGGAATAAGCTCAATCGAAACGTCTGCTTAAGGCCAGTCGGGAATTGATTGTCGTCGGGGTACATTGGTAACCTGTTGTCCGAAGGGCATTGGTAACCTCTTCGGGCGAAAGCAGCGGGATATCATCCACTTAGCAGTCCGGCCAACGACAGATAATTCTGGACTCTAGCCCTACCGACGACAGATAATTCCGGACGCCATACCAGACTGCCAATTATGCGACTTTCGAAGCACAAAAAGAGAACATGATCGCAGGCTAGGCAATCGGATCGCCTCTGCAACCGACCTCGCACCTCCGGGTATTCCACTGCGCGACTGCAGCAGCACATAAGAACCGCGCGTGTGAGCGGGGCAGACCTCACATCCGACGAGGCAGGTCGCCTTACCTAAGGCCGCGAATACCCTTGCCCGACTTCATCGCCAGCCGAATTCGGCGCGCTCACCGACATCGGCATCGCGGCACCTCCGGAGCAGTCGCAGCCACCTTCCCGCCGTCGATCCAAAGAAGTTTATCTTTCCCGATTACATTGTCAGCCTCGGCTGCGATCGCGGTAGCTATCTCCTGCGCGTGAGCTGGTTCAGCAGTCAGGCACACAAGCTGAAAAGTGCAGACCAGTGAGATTGCGACAAATTCAAAGTGGATTGCGTTGCGCGTAACCGAGGGCACGTTCACCTTCTGAAACCCCTTCTTCAAACCACATTTCGGTCCAATGGAGATCGTACGAAAGTGGCCTGGGACCGCCTTCCTTATCCACCCTTTCGAGCGCCGAAATGCAGGCCGACCGCCCACGTGATCACAGCGGCAACCAGATGAAATGCCGCAAATATGGCGGCCGGGACAATGCCGGCCTCCACCTCGACCATAAGGACGATGCTCACGAAGGCACTCCCGGCGACAGCGACTGCAAGCGCGACCCAAGTCAGCGGCCTGCGGAACGCCCCGACTGCGAATCCATGGCCGCCGTGGCCGGTTGAGGTCCTGAGTATCATTCCCGCCGCGCCCAGCGGCGAGAGCATCAGGGCCAGGAAAATCGCAACCGTGCCAGCCAGCGTGACCCCCGCTCCGCCTAGACGATCGCCATTATGTTCGGGCCAATAGAAGAACCATACGAACGCGGCGACAAGGGCGGCGGCAAGTGTCCAGAAGCCAACCGTCCAGCCCAGCCTTTCGCTTCGCGGCCGAGCAGCCCAGATGTCGGCGTTAAGGAGCGGGTCGTAGGTCAGGATGATCCAGGGGGCGATGAGAAAGCCTACGCCCGCGGGTCGGACCAGGAAGAAACTTGGATGAGACGGGGCATAAAAACTAGCCACTTCGGGAACGATTGCATCGGGAATGAACCGCGCAAGCGATTGAAGGGCTAGGGTCGCCACACCGGCAATCAGCGAGGCAAGCGCCATGCGGCCGTACAGTCGCGTCAAGCCGACCCATCGCCCCTCCCCGTATGGCCGGACGAAGGTTGGCAGCACGAACATCGTGCCCGCGATCAGAACGAAAAATGCAAACTGGATGGTGCCCGGGTCAGGGAGCTTGGCGCCTGTCTCCGGCATTGCCTTGAACGCCGAATAGAGCCCGGCGATCACGCCTACCGCGGCGGCAGTCACGATCGTGTCGGCGCCGTTGTTCTTGCGACGCGCCACCTCCGCGCCGACCGCGGTGGTGATGACAAAGCCCAGAGCCACCGCCATCATGCCGGCTTCGGCTCTGGAAAGCGGACTACAGACTCCGGCCGAAACCAAGCATAGCACCCAGGCCCCAAGCTGGAACGCGCTTGATCCGAAGATGGCTCCCACCACGGGCGCCGCGAGCAAGACGCCAAGCGACGAGTTTTCAGCCGGTGGAGGCGGATTGCCCGTGGGTGGAGGCCCGTTTCCCGGTCGATTTCCCTTCGTTGATTTTCTCGCCATGCCCCCCCGCGCACATACCCGCCGCAATATACGCATTGTCTTGCCGGTGTCATCAATACATAATTTTTTCGGTCGATACTTTCTAACGAGCAACATTGCACGTACTATCGCGATGACGCTGCTGGGGGTGCTAAAAATGAAGAATTTAGTCAACTACACGTCGGGCGTCATTTGCGCAGCTCTTACTTTGGCGATCACCGGGCAGGTGCACGGCCAACAGCAGGCCACACCAAATTCATATGTCACGGTGCCGGTCCTGGGCAATCTTCCCGCCATCGAGGATCGCATCAACGCCGAGGTCCCGGATCTGCTCGCAGATATTGGCCAGAGCAATGCGGTGTGCATCCCAGCTCAAAGGGCGAAGTACAAGTATCCGTGTTTTCGCGGTATCAAATGGTACTCCTGCGAAGGCTGGACCTATGTCTCGCCCGAGGTCAGATGCGACATATCAGGTTGGGTCAAGCGAAATGGACGTATTAGACTGTCGGGACAGGGTGGCACCATCCATGTCTCTTTTCCGGTCGCCGCCCAAGCCACTGCAAAGGCTCGCGTAAGCGAGACAGCCGATGCGAAGGCCACCATTGTTGCGGACATAACGCCCACCATCTCGCCGGATTGGAAAGTCGCGGCTCAAGTCATTCCCGGCTTCACCTGGGACAAGCCGCCTACCCTGGAACTGTTTGGTTTCATCAAGATCACGATCGCTGACAAGGTCGAGCCAAAGCTGCGCGACAAGCTCAACGATCTTGCCGGCAAGCTGCCAGCGCTGCTTGCCACCCTTAAGGTCCATGACAAAGCAGAAGAGGCCTGGTCGTCCATCCAGGATCCCAT
>NZ_RZSR01000336.1:0-5598 GCF_004023265.1 Mesorhizobium sp. M1A.F.Ca.IN.020.06.1.1 | reverse complement strand
CGCTAGGTCTGGCGATTGCGCAATGCGCGGCGGCGTCGGCCGCGCGCTTCATCCAGCTCACCGGCTCAACCCGCCACGGCTTGCCGAAATATCTGTCGCCAATCGGCGGCGCGTCCGCCGGCTTCGTGCCGCTGCAGAAGACGGTGACGGCGATCCTGGCCGCCATCCGCCACAAGGCCAATCCGGTGATGCTCGACTTCCTGCCCGTGTCCGAAGGTGTTGAGGATCATGCGACGCAGACTCCCCTCGCCGTCGCCAAATGCGTCGAGATGATCGTACTGTGGCGGCGGCTGATCGCCCTGGAGCTTATGGCCGCCGCACAGGCCGTCGATCTTCGCGAAGGTCTGACACTTGCGCCGGCCACCAGCGCGATCCACGCGGCCGTCCGCGCCCATGTGCCGACGCTTAAGGAAGACCGGCCGCTCGGATCCCATGCCGATGCGCTCCATGCGGTGCTCGCCGACGGGTATTGGCTCCCTGCGGTGCACCAAATACTGCTCGACTAAACGAGATCAGTGCACCGCATCGTTGCGGACGATCGAGATCACCACCCGCCCAAGCCAACCCTCAGGCCAACTGGCCGCTCGCCCCGAATCGGATGGCCGGGCTCCGCCGCTTATGGGCCCGCCGGACGGCGCCCTCGGCACCCTCTTGGGTTGCACGATGAGTTCGGATATGAAGAGCCAAGGGCATATAAGGGGTGGCTCAATTGCATCGTTCCTGCTTCGTCTTGGCGGCAGACGCAAAAAATTTCCCATACGCTGTTCTGGGCGCGCGGCGCATACTGGACGTATCTGCGCCTATCGACGGTTTCATCCTTCATATCGGCGCCGGAACTGAGGATTTGCCGGTCGCGGACCGATTGCTCGGGGCTGCCGTCAAGATCGTCGACGTGTCCGATCTCATGAAGGAATTCGATTTCGATCCCGGTCACCTCAGCGTAGCAACCTACATTCGCCTGCTTGCCGACAAGCTGGCGGTATTCGAGCCCTACGACAGGCTCGTCTATGTGGACACCGATGTTATCTTCAACCGGTCGATCACCGACTTGGCCGATGTTGAACTGAATGCCCCACTCTTGGCGGCCCATGACGAACAGACCTATTTCGATCCGAGCTGCCGTGAGTCTCTTGAGATGGAGCCCGGCTCATCGCATTTCAACGCCGGCATACTGGTGCTGAACATGCCAATGATCCGCGCCGAGGGGCTCTTGGAGCGGGCGCGCGAACTGGCGCTGCGGCGGGTACCGAAGCTCGATCAGGGAGCGCTCAACATAGCGTTTGCCGGACGCTGGCAAACGATGCATCCGCTCTGGAATCTGCAGACCAACTATTCCAGCCAGATACCCTTCAGTAGAGCCTTCGCGCGTCATTTCACCTTCGGAAAGCCGTGGTGGCCAAGCCCTGAAGGAGTGGAACTCGCCGCGATGGCGATCTATCGCAACCTGGCGAAAGATACGCCCTGGCTCGATCGGTTCAAGCGTCCGCTCTGGACGAGAGGTCTGCGCAAGCGATTGCTCCGCAAATTCGACGGCCTCTCCGGGATCATTCTCAACAAGGAAAAATACAGACGCCGTTTCCGATTCAGCGCCGAACGGTGCACCGCCATTTTTGCCGCGCAGGCCGATCAGGGGATGATGGCCGCAACCTATCCGGAGGTCCTGATGGGCGTGGTCAAGCTACGGAAATAGGCGCCGATCTCTCGACGAAAGCTTACCGGCTCGGGCCGCGAGGCCGGCCCAATACCTGCCGCACTTGGCGGCGAACCCAGGCAGACCCATCGCAGTGCCCGTTCAGGCTCTTGCGTCCACTTTCTTCATGAAACGCCTGAGCTCGTCTGGATCCATATGCACGATGTGCCGGTCTTCCGGATAGGCGCCGCTGTTGACGTCGCCGACATTTTCCGAGAACGCCGCGATGCGCTCCGCTTGCCTTCAGCCGATATCGATCATCACCTTGCCGGCCTCGACCTTGACTGGATAGGTTTTGAGGTTGACGCAGACCGGCGCGCCCTTGGCCTGGCCGGTCTTATAGTTGAAGCGGCCATTATGCTTCGGGCATTCGATGATGTCGTCCATCACCAGCCCGTCGGCCAAATGCGCCTTTTCATGCGTGCAGAAACCGTCGGTGGCGAAGAACTCGTCGTCAGGCGAGCGGTAGATCGCGAAGGTGCGGCCGCCATGGTCGAAGCGGATCACGTCCTCCTCATCCACCTCGTCGACCGCGCAAGCTTCGACCCACTCCGCCATCGTCCTTCTCCTGATTGGGTTCGCACAACTGCCGCGCGCACCGACCTTATTCGGCAGCCGCAGCCGTTATGTCGAGATCGTGGAATCGCCGCGGTAAGGCTTGGCCGTCGGCGGCAATTCGCGCTTGAGGTAATAGTCCTCGTATTTCAGCTGCCTGACCAGCACCGGCCAGACCTCGCGATAGGCATGCCACATCGACGGGCTCGGCTCCGGCAAATCGTGCTTGATCAAGTCATGCAGCCTGGGCAGCGCATGATAGGGCACCATCGGGAACATGTGATGCTCCACATGGTAGTTCATGTTCCAGTAGATGAACCGGCTGATCGGGTTCATGTAAACCGTGCGCGTGTTGAGCCGATGGTCGGTGACGTTGTCGGCCAGCCCGATATGCTGCAGCAGGCCGGTCGTCACCATGTGCCAGGTGCCGTAGAGCCGCGGCAAGCCGATCAGCACCAGCGGTATCCATGACCTAAGCGCGATCGCCACAGCGATCGTCGCGACGTATACCGCGATGTGCCAGCGCGCCGCGATCACCGCCTTATGCTGCTCCATCTCCGGGACGTAGCTCTTCTCGTCGTCCGACAGCTTGCCGAAGGCCTGGCGCACCAGCGTGGGCAGCGAATAGCGGAAGTCGAGAATGCCCGTGAAGGCGAGCGCAGCCTTGATGAGGTCCGGGGGCCGCATAACGGCGATCTCGGCATCGCGGCCGACAATGATCGTGTCGGTGTGGTGACGGGCATGGCTCCAGCGCCACTGCACCGGGTTTCGCATCAGCATGAACGAGGCGATGTGATAAACGACATCGTTCATCCAGCGCGTGCGAAACGCGGTGCCGTGCCCGCATTCGTGCCAGCGCGAGTCGCTCGACGAGCCATAGAGCACGCCATAGACGAACATGAATGGCACGACCCACCACGTGCCCCAGAACCAGACAATACCGGCGGCTGAGCCCAGGATCGCCGAGATCCAGATGACGCTATCGCGGATCGCCGGCCCGTCGCAACGCTGCATCAGCTCCTTCATCACCTTGCGCGGCACGTCGGTGTGGTACCACTCGGCCGATGCAAGTCCGGTCTCTATCGCAAGCCGCGTGCTCTCGCCGACAAGGCTGTAGTCGCGCTTCGTACCGGTGGTCGTCATCGTCATTAAAGCCCGTTGGCGCGGAATTTCCCGTCGAGGAATTTCTTGGCGCGCGGCACGTCCTCCTCGTCGAGATGCTCGATGATCACCGGGATGTTCGGGTGCTTTTTGCTGAGACGCTTGAGATAGAGATCGTAATTCAGCGCGCCGAGCCCCGGCGCCGGCAGTTCGATCTCGCCGACGCCGCGGAAGGTCAGCCCCTCATGCGCCTCCGCGTCGCCGATGTCGGCATGCTTCTCCGTCTTGTCGCCGCCCGAACGCTTCACATCCTTGGCATGCGCGATTTTGATCTTGTCCGTCAGCGTGTCGAACACCTGGTTCAGCACTTGATCCATGCGGTCGATGTTGTGCGCCTCGAAATAGTTCGTCGGGTCCATCAACAGGCCGAGGCCGGGATGATCGACCTGAGCGAACATCCTGACCGTCTCCTCGACCGAGCCGACAACGTTGTTGACGTAGGTTTCGAGCAGGAACACCGCGCCGTGGTCGTAGGAGGTCTGGGCAAGATCCGAGATCACCTTGCGGCACTCCTCAAAACCCTCCTCGGTCTTGTTCTTCGGATGATGCACCCAGTCGGATTCGGTGTTGTAGGTGCCGGTTTCCGAGATCACGTAAGGCGAGCCGAAATCGCGCGCGTTCCGGATGATCTCCTTCAGGTAGGCAAGCCGCCGCTCGCGCTCGGCCCTGTCCGGGTGGATGATGTTCGTGTAGCCGGACACGCAGCAAACCGGCAGGTTGTGGTCGCGGAACGTATCGCGCACCCGCCTCGCCTTGTCCCTGGTGATCTGTCCGGCCGAGAGGTCGATATCCTTGAAATGCAGGTCGAGCTGCACGGTGTTGAAATCGAGCGCCCGGATGCGCCTGGCGACCTCCTCGAGCTCATACGGAAAATAGCCTGTGAAGATACCTGCCTGCATCATGAGGTGAAGTCCTCCCGATAAGCGATTCAATTGCCCTGTTTCTTAGTCGCCTGGTCGACAGGGATTTCGGACAGCCTGATGGTGCGGCCCTCCGCCATCGACCGGTAACCGGCCTCCACCAGCGCCATGGTGTTGACATTGTCGGCAACGGAAAGCGCCGGCGGCGTGCCGGTCTTGAGCGCATATTGCAGTTGCTCCATGACGCCGATGAAGGCATGCGGAAACCACATCGTCTCCCAGCTCGGGCTGACCCATTTGCCGCCGGTCGTCTCTGTCGAGGCGTAGGTCAGCGTCGAGGCGACGCCCTTCGGCCAACCGATCGTGCCCTTAGCGACACCCTTGGTGCCATCGACGCGCCAGTCGATATGCTGGTCGTCGGAATAGCCTTGCTGACGCGGGCCGGACCAGACGTCCTCCAGCGACACCGCGAGCACGCCGGAGGGAAAGCGCAGCGTCGAAACGGTGATGCCGTCGGAATGTTCGAACTTGGTGCGCGGATCCCTGCGCGTCAGCGTCGTGATTTCGTCAGGGTCGCCGAACAGGAAGCGCAGCACGTCGAGGTGGTGCACACTCATATTGGCGAGCGTCAGCCGGTCATATCCGGCGAGGAAGGTTTGCCAGTGCGGGATGGCATGCATGTCGATCTCGGCGAAGACGATCTCGCCCAGCGCGCCGCTATCGATGATCTGCTTCAAGACGCGCATCGACTGGTCGTAGCGCATGTTCTGGTTGACCGAGAGGATCTTGCCGGGGGCCGCCGCCTCGTCGCGCAGCTTCACCGCTTCCTCGACCGAGAGCGCCAGCGGCTTCTGCGCCAGAATCGCCTTGATGTGCGGCTGCTTCAGTGCATGGCGGATCAGCGCGGGCTGCTGGTCCGGCGGGAAGGCAAGGTCGACGATCTCGACGCGGCTGTCTTCGATCAGCCGCTCCGGCGTATCGCAGACGGTCGGAATGCCCCAGCGGCCGGCGACCTTTTCGGCATTCGTCCTGGTTCGTGAGGCGATCGCCACCACCGGAAAGCCGGCTTGCGCGTAGGCGGCGAGATGGCACTCGGCCATGATCATGCCGGCGCCGATGCAGCCGATCCGGTACTCCTTGACCCGGACTTTCACGTCCGGCTCGAAATCCATGCTCGCCATCCATTCCTCCCGTCGAGGACTGGATTTAACGCCAGGATCAGGCGGTCAGCCAAGGGCCGCGCCATCATTTCCCATCAGGGACCGGGGATCCGGCTTACGCGGCGATCAGCACCGTGCTCTCCGGCGACCAGCTGAGCATCACTTCTTGGCC
>NZ_RZSR01000335.1:0-5604 GCF_004023265.1 Mesorhizobium sp. M1A.F.Ca.IN.020.06.1.1 | reverse complement strand
CCGTTGGGGAGACTCGTTGCTTCCTCAATGTAGGTTGTAGAGGCGTGGCGCAAACCCTTTTCGGCCGGTGTCCGCTGCTCGCTCGACAAAGGGTTTACAAAGCGTCGACATGTCCGCTGAAACTACGGCCCGGTTCCGCGGCGGGACGAGCCGGAAGCGGATCAGCTCTTGTCGAGCAGCGCTAGGTTGGCGTTGACCACGGTCTGGTCGGCGAGACCGGCCTTGGCTTCGAGCAGCAGCGCCCTTGCCTTCTTCTTGTTGCCGCGCAGGAGCTGCGAATAGCCCATATTGTTGACGATCTGCGGCTTGCGCCCGGCGACCCTCAGCAATTGCGCATAGGCGCGGTCGGCGAAGTCGAAGCGGCCGAGCTCGTCATAGGAGGCGGCAAGCCCCATCCAGGCTTCGGCATTGTCTGCCTTGAGCTCCACCGCTTTGCGGAAATGCTGTTCTGCGAGACCGAAATTCGCCTCCCGGAATTGCGCCTTGCCCTCCGTCAGGTCGGCGGCGCTGATATCCTTGGCCGTCGCCTGGATTGCGGTGGTCTTGGTCGTGTCGACGCTGCTGTTCGTAGTACAGCCGGTGATCATCAAGCCGGCCGCCAATACCGCCGCTGCCGTGGAAAGTCTGTGACGCATGCCCTGCCCCGTCGCCCGATTTGCCGGGTCGTTCTTCAGCAAGGACCATACAGGAGAGCGATTAAGCTTCGGTGCCGAAATGCGCCTAAATTTCAGTTGCTTGCAAAGGATGCGTTAACCAGCACCGCCGGCCTCAGTGCGACGTCAGCCTTACCACGATCGGGATGATGGCGACCATCAGCACCACCGGCAGGATGCACACCGTCACCGGGACCGACATCTTGGCCGGCAAGGCATGCGCCTTCTCCTCGGCAAGCGACATGCGCTTGTGGCGCATTTCGTCGGAAAAGACACGCAGCGCTCCCGACAGGCTGGTGCCGAGCTCCTTGGACTGCTGCAGGAGCGTCGCGAAGGAGCGCACCTCGTCGAGGCTGAGGCGATCGGCGAGCGCCTTCAGCGCATCGTCGAGGCTGCGGCCGGCCCTCAGCTCCAGCGACACCAGCTGCAGGTTCTGGCTGAGCGACGGATAGGTCCTGGCGAGTTCCTTCGAGACCCGCTCGATGCCGGCCTCCATGCTCATGCCCGCGTCGGAGCAGACGATCATCAGATCCATGAAGTCGGGAAAGCCATTGCGGTATTCGCGCATCTTTTCCCGCACCTTCTGTGTCAGCACCAGGCCGGGCAGGAAATAGCCGGCCGCTCCCGACAGGATGATGAAGGTCCAGCGGCTGGTCACGGTCGATTCGGCGCTGGCCGCCCAATGGTTGACCAGGAACGCCCCAAGCGCCATTCCGACCAGCGCGGCAAAACGGATCAGGAAGAACGTACCGACGGCGCGCGGCTCCATGTAACCGGCCTGGATGAGCTTCATGCGCAGTCGCGCGACATTCTCCGGATCGCTCTTGGCATAGAATTCCTGCGCCCGCCTCACCGCCTTCTCGCGCACGGCGTTCGCGTTTTTCCTGGGTGCCGGCTCGTGCTGCTCGATCGGCTGCGCCGCCTCGACCTTCAGCCGGCGCTTGACCTCGTTGCGGTCGCCCTGCGCGACGACCAGCGGCCAGGCCACCGCGCCGCCGCCCATCACCAGCAGCAGCACAGCCACCGGCATCAGCGATGTCGGCGCTAGCGAGGCAAGGAAGCGGATGACCTCGTCCATTTCAGAACCTGAAATTCGACATCTTGAACATGATGGTATTGCCGAGCAGGAGCCACAGGATCGAGCCGCCCAGCATGTACCAGGTCTTCGGTATCCCCCACACCTCGCGGTAGAATTGCGGCATCAGCACCATGATGGCGGTGAACAGAAGCACCGGCACGGCGGTCAGGATATAGGCCGACATGCGGCCTTCGGTCGAAATGGCGCGCACCTTGCGCCGCAGCTTGCCGCGCTCGCGGATGGTCGACGACAGGCCGTCGAGGATCTCGCGCAGATTGCCGCCGGAGCTGCTCTGGATCGAGACTGCGGTGACGAACAGCGGCAGGTCCTCATGGCCGACGCGATCGAACAGGTTGTTGAGCGCTGAAACCAGGTCCGAGCCATAAGTCACTTCGTCGGCCACGACGCCGAACTCGGTGCCGATCGGATCGGCCATCTCGCGCGCCACCATCGCGATCGCCACCGGCACCGGGTGGCCGGCCTTGAGGCCGCGCGTGATCAGCTCCAGCGCTTCCGGCAATTGCATGCCGAAGCGCTTAAGCCGGCGCTTGCGCAGAAAACGCATCGCCATAACCGGCAAGACCGGCACCAGCACCAGAAGCAGGACCAGCCCGAACAGCAAAGGCAGGCCGTACCAGACGGCGAAAAGCGCCAGAGTGAACGCTGTCCCCGACGTGATCGTGAGGAATTTGGGCATCGGCATGATCATGCCGGACTGCGTGCGCAAGGCGCGAAAGCGATCGAAAGAAAGGAGGGGCGTGCCCTCTTCCATGCCGCGCTCCTTGCGCAGCTGGATCAGCACCTGCTCCTGGCTGATCTTGTTCTCCGCCAGCTTCATGCGGCGATTGATCGCCGTGCGCTTGTCGCTGCGGCCGGCATAGAGCAGGTAGCAGCCTTCGGCGATCATGATGCCGGTGAGCGCCGCCGCCGCGTAGACGGCATAGATCGGGCTGAATCCCTCGAGCACCGGCTACTCCTGCGGCCGGCCGGGTTCGAAATACTTGCCCGGAAATTCAATGCCCATGTTGCGCAGGTCCTCGAGGAAGCGCGGTCGGATGCCCGTTGCCTCGAAATGGCCGACGATCTTGCCGTCCGCCTCCATGCCGGTGCGCACGAAGCGGAAGATCTCCTGCATCTGGATGACGTCGCCTTCCATGCCCGTCACCTCGGCGACGCTGGTCACCTTGCGCTTGCCGTCGGACAGGCGTGTCAGCTGCACGATGATGTCGATGGCGCTCGCAATCTGGCTGCGGATCGACTGCACCGTCATCGGCATGCCGGTCATGCCGAGCATTTGTTCGAGGCGCGATATTGCGTCGCGCGGCGTGTTGGCGTGGATGGTCGCCATCGACCCTTCATGGCCGGTGTTCATAGCCTGCAGCATGTCGAAGGCTTCCTCGCCACGGCACTCGCCAAGGATGACGCGGTCGGGCCGCATGCGCAGCGCGTTCTTGACCAGATCGCGCTGCTTCAGTTCGCCATGACCCTCGATGTTTGCCGGGCGCGTTTCCATGCGCGCGACATGCGGCTGCTGCAGCTGCAACTCGGCGGCGTCCTCGATGGTGATCAGGCGCTCGTCCTCGGGAATGAAGGCCGACAAGGCATTGAGCATCGTCGTCTTGCCGGTGCCGGTGCCGCCGGAGATGATCGTCGTCTTGCGCGCATGCACGGCCGCCGCCAGCACCTCGGCCATGTTCTGGGTGATGGCGCCGAACTCGACCAGTTTGTGCAGACCGAGCTTGTTCTTGGAGAATTTGCGGATCGACACCAGCGGCCCGTCGACGCCGACCGGCCTGATCGCGGCGTTGAAACGCGATCCGTCGAGCATGCGGGCGTCGACCATCGGCTGCGATTCATCGACGCGGCGGCCGACGGCCGCGACGATTTTATTAATGATCCGAAGCAGATGCGCCTCGTCCTTGAACGGGATATGGACCTGCTGCAGCTTGCCTCGCTTTTCGACGAAGCAGTTCTGATGGCCGTTGATCAGGATATCGTTGATCTCCGGATCCTTGAGCAGCGGCTCCAGCGGGCCGAGGCCCACCATCTCGTCGACGATGTCGTCCACCAGCGCGTCCAGCTCGGCGGTGTTGATCGCCATTCGCTCCTGACGGGTCTTTTCCGAGACGAATTCATGCACCTGGCGGCGCATTTCGTCCTTGGGCAGCCGCTCCAGAGCGACGAGGTTGATTTCTTCGAGCAGCATGCGGTGGATGCGCACGCGCGCGTCGAGCACCTTGTTGGCGCTCTTTGCGGGTGCTGCTTCCAGCTTCGGCGGCGCCGGCTTGCGGGTCGTCGGAATGACCACGGCGTGATGCGCAACGGGCGCGGGTTCGGGCGCCCGCAGCGGACGGACATCGCGATTCTGCAGGTTGGAGAAGCGACTGCTCATCCTGCTTTCCTCTTCAAGAGGCCCTTGCCGAGGCCGAACAGCGACTTCGATTTTGCCGTCGTCGCCACGGCCTCCTCGGGCAGGATGATTTTCTTCAGGTCATTGACGACATTGGCGTTCGGATCGATGTCGTGCAGCGGCACGCCGCGGTCGACGGCCTCGCGCACCAGCCGGTAGTTGTTGGAGATGCCGCCGACGAAGTGCTCGCCGAGGATATCCTGGACGTCAGCCTGCTTGATGCCGCTGTCGAACATCTTCTGCTCGAAACGGTTGACGATGACGTTCGGCTTCACTTCCCTGCCGGCCGTCTCGTAGATGGCCTGGATGAGACGCTGCGTGTGGCGCAGGCAAGGTACCGTCATCTCGGCCACGATATAGAGCTTGTTGGAGCCGAGCAGCACCGTCTCGGTCCACGGGAACCAGGTGCGCGGCATGTCGATGACGACATTGTCGAAATAGGCCGAGACGAGGTCGAGCATGCGCACCACGACATCGGTCTTGAACGAGCGCATTTCGGAAGGGCGCGTCGGCGCCGCCAGCACGCAGAGCCCGCTTGCATGCTTGGACAGCATGACGTCCAGCAGCTGCCGGTCGAGACGTTCGGGCTGGTTCTCGATTTCGGTGATGTCGAAGCGCGGCTCGAGGTCGAGATATTCGGCGCAGGCGCCCTGCTGGAAATTGAGGTCGACCACGCAGGTCGAGGCGCCTCGCGTCACCGAATGGTGCAGCTGGAAGGCGGTCTGCAGGGCAAGCGTGGTGGTGCCGACACCGCCGGCGGCCGGCATGAAGGTGTAGATTTGCGATTCGCTGTTTTCCTCCCGCCCCGGCCCTTGAAGCGCGCGAATGACGGAACGCACCAGATCGGCGGTGGTGATCGGCTTTACCAGGAAGTCGGCGACTTGGAGCTGAACCAGGATGCGCACCGCCGCCGCATTGAATTCCTGCGTGACGACGACCACGGGCACGCGGCCTTCGATCCGGCGCATGATGCGCTGCAGCGACTCGATCTCTTCGAGCTTGGCCGCGTCCATGTCGACAATGACGGCGCCGAAATCGGTCTCCTGGACCTCGCCGCGCAGTTCGTTGACGCTTTTCTCGACCGTCAGAAGCTCGATGACCTCGGATGCAGCGAAAGCCGTCCGCGTGTCCTGCGAAAACGCCCGATCGGTCGAAACGAGCAGGATCTTCTTGGTCTTGGTGCCCGATGCCATGGTCGTCAGCTCATCAGTCTGCTGTCGTTGATACCGATGTCGTTGAAGCCGACGCCGCGCCGCCCTTCGCGCCCGCGGCAGTGGCCGTGGAGTTCGCGCTCGGAGCCGGCACCAGAAGCCTGGTGTTCTGGACGCCGTACTGCCAGGGATCGACCATCTGCATGGCCGTGTTGGACGCCTGCGCATTGCCGGCGGCCGGCGTCACGCCTTCGGTGCGCACATAGTCGTCGCTGGTGCAGCCGGAGAGCGCGCTGGCGAGCAGCAGAGCTA
>NZ_RZSR01000334.1:0-5604 GCF_004023265.1 Mesorhizobium sp. M1A.F.Ca.IN.020.06.1.1 | reverse complement strand
CCGTTCGGACGGCTCGGGCACCACGTTTAACTTCAGCTACTATCTGGCCGAAGTCAGCGCCGACTGGAAGTCGAAGGTCGGCGTCAATACCGCGCTCGAGTGGCCGGTGGGCATCGGCGCCAAGGGCAACGAAGGCGTCGCCAACAACGTAGCGCAGACCGGTGGCGCGATCGGCTATGTCGAGTATGCCTATGCCAAGCAGAACAAGCTCACCTATACCGACCTGATCAATAAGGACGGCAAGAAGGTAGAGCCGACCGCTGCCGCGTTCTCGGCCGCTGCGGCCAATGCCGACTGGAGCTCCAAGCCTGGCTACGGCGTCATCCTGGCCAACCAGGCTGGTGCTGAAAGCTGGCCGATGACCTCCGCGACCTGGATCCTCGTCTACCAGAAGCCCGACGATGCTGCGGCCACCACCGAAGCGCTCAAGTTCTTCGCCTGGTCCTACGCCAAGGGTGACGACATGGCCGCCGAGCTGGACTATGTTCCGATGCCCGACGCGGTCGTGAAGAGCGTCGAGGAAATGTGGAGCAAGGACATCGTCGACAGCAACGGCAAGCCGCTCTACTCCGGCATGTAATTCCTCCGGAATAAGGAGGGCGCCTCGGGCGCCCTCCTGTCTCTTTCGAAATGCGAGGGGCAAATGACAGCCGTTTCCGAAGCCGTGACATCGTCCGCCATACGGACCAGGGAAGCGACGGTGCGCCGCTTCGCCCTGACCGACACGATCTTCCGAACGGTCACGCGCCTCTCCGCTATACTCGTGCTGCTTCTTCTCGGCGGCGTCGCGGTCTCGCTGATCGCCGGCTCGTGGGAGGCGCTGTCGAAGTTCGGCTTCTCCTTCCTCACCACTGAATCCTGGAATCCGGTCACCGAGAATTTCGGCGCGCTCGCGCCCATCTACGGCACCGTCGTCACCTCGGCCATCGCCATCCTCATTGCCGTGCCGATCGGCATCGGCATCGCCGTCTTCCTGACCGAGCTCTGCCCGCGCCCGCTCAGGCGCCCGATCGGCATCGCGGTCGAGCTGCTCGCCGGCATTCCCTCGATCATTTACGGCATCTGGGGCCTGTTCGTCTTCGCGCCATTCCTGCAGACGACGGTACAGCCATTCATCATCAATCTTTTCCACGGCATACCGGGTCTCGCCAGCCTGTTTGCCGGTCCGCCCTACGGCATCGGCCTGCTGACGTCGTCGCTGATCCTCGCCATCATGGTGCTGCCCTTCATCACCTCGATCACCAAGGACGTGTTCGACACGGTGCCAGCGGTGCTGAAGGAATCGGCCTACGGCATCGGCTGCACGACCTGGGAAGTGACCCGGCGTGTGGTCATTCCCTATACGCGGGTCGGCATCATGGGCGGCGTCATGCTCGGTCTTGGCCGCGCGCTCGGCGAGACGATGGCCGTCACCTTCGTCATCGGCAATGCGCACCGCATCAGCGCCTCGCTTTTTGCGCCCGGCACGACGATCTCGGCGACCATCGCCAACGAATTCACCGAAGCCGACGGCGAGCTTTACACGTCCTCACTGGTGGCGCTCGGACTGATCCTGTTCATCATCACCTTCATCATCCTCGCGCTCGCACGCTACATGCTGTTGCGCATCGATAGCCGCACGGGAGCCTGACCGATGTCGACAGCCGCATCGCTCCACCGAAGCCGGAAGCGCAAGAACGCCGTGATGATGGCGCTCTGCACCATAGCGGCGGGCATCGGCCTCGTCTGGCTGGCGCTGATCCTCGGCGCCCTTCTCTATAAGGGGCTCTCGGGTGTCTCGCTTTCGGTGTTCACGGAAATGACGCCGCCGCCCGGCGACGCCGGCGGCCTGCTCAACGCCATTTACGGCAGCATCGTGATGACCGTGATCGGCATCGTCGTCGGCACGCCGATCGGCGTGCTCGCCGGAACCTATATGGCCGAGTACGGGCGCTTCTCGCGCCTCACGACGGTGGTGCGCTTCATCAACGACATCCTGTTGTCGGCGCCATCGATCATTGTCGGCCTGTTCGTCTACGAGCTGATGGTGCGGCCGATGGGTCATTTCTCGGCGATCGCCGGCGCGGTGGCGCTGTCGATCCTGGTGATCCCCGTCGTCGTGCGCACCACCGAGGATATGCTGAACCTTGTGCCCAACGCGCTGCGCGAGGCCGGCACCGCCATCGGCGCGCCGCGCTGGGTGGTGATCCGCTCGGTCGCCTATCGCGCCGCACTGTCCGGCATCGTCACCGGTATATTGCTGGCGATCGCCCGGATTTCGGGCGAGACGGCGCCGCTGCTCTTCACCGCGCTCAACAACCAGTTCTGGTCGAGCAATCTCAACGCGCCGATGGCCAGCCTGCCGGTGACCATCTTCCAGTTTGCGCTGAGCCCTTATGAGGAATGGCAGCAACTGGCCTGGACGGGCGCACTGATAATCACCCTGACGGTTCTCGGGCTGAGCATCTTCGCCCGCAGCCTTACCGGACGCAGAGAGGACAGATGAAACCGATGTTGTCCACCGACCTGAACGTAGCCGAGACGACCGCCGAGAAGGCCAAGATCGAAGTCAAGAACCTCAACTTCTACTATGGCCAGTCGAAGGCGCTGAAGGACATCAACCTGTCGCTGCCCGAGCGCAGCGTCACCGCCTTCATCGGACCTTCGGGCTGCGGAAAGTCGACGCTGCTGCGCGTGCTCAACCGCATCTACGAGCTCTACCCGAAGCAGAGCGCCGAAGGCCAGGTGCTGCTCGACGGCAAGAACATCCTCGACCGTTCGCAGGACCTCAACCTGCTCAGGACCAAGATCGGCATGGTGTTCCAGAAGCCGACGCCGTTCCCGATGTCGATCTACGAGAACATCGCCTTCGGCGTCAGGCTGTATGAGAAGATAAGCAAGGCCGAGATGGACAATCGCGTCGAACAGGCGCTGAAGCGCGCCGCGCTGTGGAACGAGGTCAGGGACAAGCTCAACGCCAGTGGCCAGAGCCTTTCGGGCGGCCAGCAGCAGCGGCTCTGCATCGCCCGCACCGTGGCGGTGAAGCCGGAGGTCATCCTGCTCGACGAGCCGGCATCGGCACTCGATCCGCTCTCGACCGCCAAGATCGAGGAGCTGATCGACGAGCTGCAGGCCGACTACACGATCGTGATCGTCACCCACAACATGCAGCAGGCGGCGCGCGTGTCGCGGCAGACGGCGTTCATGTATCTCGGCGAGCTGATCGAATTCGACCGGACCGAGAAGATCTTCACCTCGCCCCGCGAGAAGCGCACGCAGGACTACATCACCGGCCGCTTCGGCTGAGTTCATACGAGGACATAACCATGGCCCATACGGTCGCTTCCTTCGACGAGGATCTGAGGCAGATCAGCCAGCTTATCCGCGACATGGGCGATCTTGCCGGCTCGATGGTCGGCGCGTCGACCAAGGCTCTGCTGAATTCCGACAACGCGCTGGCGCAGCGCGTGGTCTCCGACGATGCCATCATGGACGCGCGCCAACGCGAGCTCGACGATCGCGCCATCACGCTGATTGCCAAACGCCAGCCGATGGCCGACGACCTGCGCAGCGTCGTTGGCGCCATCCGCATGGCCGGCGATCTCGAGCGCATCGGCGACCTTGCCAAGAACATCGCTAAGCGCGTCGGCTCGGTCGGCGTCAGCGCCGCGCCGCGCGACCTTTCGCACTCCATCGATTCGATGGCGCAGCTGGTGCTGATCCAGGTGCAGGGCGTGATCGAGGAATACGCGGCCGGCGACGCCACGGCGCTCGCCAAGCTCCGCAACGACGACGAGCGCATCGACGTCAAATACACCGCCGTCTTCCGCGAGCTCCTGACCTACATGATGGAGGATCCGCGCAACATCACGGCTTGCACGCATCTGTTGTTCTGCGCCAAGAATCTGGAGCGCATCGGCGACCACGTCACCAACATCGCCGAGAACGCCTACTATGTGCTGACCGGCACGCAATTGCCCGCGAATCGTCCTAAGCAGGACGAGACGACGATGTCGGCGCCGGCGGCCTGACAGCGAAGGTGCCTGCTATATGATCGCGCCACGCATCATGGTGGTGGAGGACGAGGAACCGCTGGGGGTGCTGCTCCGCTACAACCTCGAATCCGAGGGCTATCAGGTCGAGGTGGTGACCCGCGGCGACGAGGCCGAGATCCGCCTGCAGGAGAATGTGCCCGACCTTCTGGTGCTCGACTGGATGGTGCCGGCGGTGTCCGGCATCGAGCTTTGCCGGCGCCTCAGGATGCGGCCCGAGACCGAACGCCTGCCGATCATCATGCTGACCGCGCGCGGCGAGGAAAGCGACCGGGTGCGCGGCCTCTCGACCGGCGCCGACGACTATCTGGTCAAGCCGTTCTCGACGCCGGAATTCATGGCCAGGGTCAAGGCGCTGCTGCGCCGCGCCAAGCCCGAGGTGCTGTCCAGCGTGCTCAAGGTCGGCGACATCGTCCTCGACCGCGAATCGCATCGCGTCTACCGCAAGAAGAGCGAGATCCGGCTCGGCCCGACCGAGTTCAGGCTGCTTGAATTCATGATGCGGCATCCCGGCCGGGTGTTCTCGCGCAGCCAGCTGCTCGACAATGTCTGGGGCGAGACGATCTATATCGACGAGCGCACCGTGGACGTGCATGTCGGCCGCCTGCGCAAGGCGGTCAACAACGGCCGCATGCCGGACGTCATACGTACCATCCGTGGGGCGGGCTACGCGATCAGGGAAGATTAGATCCAGGGCACCGAAGGTCTGACGGGTTCTATCTGAGCTGGCGGGTTATCGAGACGCTGGTGCTTCGCCGTCCACGGGCGGAGCACGAAGCGTCGCGACGCGGCGCAGACCCGACGATCCACGCGACTTCCACGCGCCGCGGCGGTGCAGAAATTCTGCTCCGCTCATCCGACGATTGAGGTAATGGCATGGATTCCAGGGTCTCCGCGACGGAGCTTCGCTCCTGCTCCGCCCTGGAATGACGAAGCTGCGGGGCCTTCGCTAATCTCCGGCGTCTGCAGGACGCACAGAAGCCAACGATCGCTATCGAAGCTGCTCAGGCCACGTTCTTGCCCGCTCTTGCCTGCACGCCCGGGGCGAAAATCTCCTGGTCGACGAAGGTCAGCGCGCGCACGGCGCAGCCTTCGCGGATCAGCGGCAATTCGTTCGGCTCGGTATCGAAGGAGATCGACTTCGAATGCTGGCCTCCGGCGGTCTGGCCGATCGCCTCGCGCAGCGCCGGCTCGATCAGGTCAAAGGCGGCGGCGCTGACGCCGACCATGGCGACCGGCGCCGGGTCGATCAGCGCGAACAGGCTGCCAAGGCCGAAGCCCAGCGCCTCCCCGGCCCGGCGATAGGCCTCGCGCTCTGGGCCATCCGTCTCGCGCGCCTTGGCGGCGAGCGCCCGCATGTCGGCGTCGCCGACATCGACCGGCTCGGCGTCCTCGCTCATCTTCATGGCGCTGCGCCAGATGGCGTAGTTGCCGGCATAGGCCTCGACGCAGCCGCGGCGTCCGCAACGGCAAAGCGCGCCGCCCGGACGATGGATCATGTGGCCGAACTCGCCGCCGGAAGAATGCGTGCCGGTGAACAGCTCGCCCTTCAGCACCAGGCCCATGCCGATGC
>NZ_RZSR01000333.1:0-5616 GCF_004023265.1 Mesorhizobium sp. M1A.F.Ca.IN.020.06.1.1 | reverse complement strand
GTCTGAGGCATTGTGCCGTCGTCCGAAAAAAACAATCGTCAAAGAACGCCGCCGGACACCGTATGCGATTGTCCGTCCCCGGGCGGATGGTCCACGACAGAGCAAGCAGCGCCAGGATCGAAACCTGATTTTCCGAAAACCAGTTTCGTGCGCCATTGCCATCTCGATTCTCCCGACAGTCATGACGGGCACCGTCCCGGTTCTCAGTCGGATGCCCTCCGCGACATTAGCTCACTGCTCACGCGGACATTCTGTTCGTCCTTCGCCGTCCGGGTCACGACATAGGTAAAGTACTTTTCTACACCAAACGGTGTTCCAAGAAATGTTTCCACTATTTCATTGTATTTTTCCATGTTTTCAACAATAAATTTAAGATGATAATCAGACGATCCTGTTACCTCATAACATTCTACCACTTCTGGAATGTCGCGCACTTGGCGCTCAAACCTCGCGTAAGTCTCACGGTTTTGCCTTATCATTACCACGTGGGCCAAAACGATCTGAATAGTTTGCAGTTTTTCAATTGCTATTTCTGCCGTATAGCGGCGTATTATTCCCGCTTTCTCAAGCTTCTTAACTCGTTGCCAGCAAGGCGAAACCGAAATACCGACAATGTCGGCGAGCCGCTTCACGGGAAGACGCCCGTCATCCTGGAGCGCCTCAAGGATACGATAGTCGATGCGGTCGAGCTTAATCATGTGTCATCTCTTCTTGAAGCGACCCCAAACGCGATGCCGCATGCCGCTCCGGCTTCCGCCATTGCCCGTTGGACGGGCTCGTCCATCTAGCAACGACGCATCGTCCTATGCCAGTTCAGGTGTAGCAACAATTGCGGAGAGATTACAGCACTTCGAAGGTTCGGAATTGGTTGGGTCGAGCCCGGCAGTCTGCCTTGAAGAGGCTGCGGTCTGAAATCGGCCTGTAACATACGTTGCATCATTCGCGGATGCATCGCGCCGCGGTCCAAGGCAGGAAGATCGGTGTCCTGTCAATCCGTGCTGGCTGGCCGCACGGGGCCGCGAGAAACTGCCGCCACTAGGAGAAATGGAGCGGTTTACGCGCGCGGCCCATTCGGCAATCGGGCCGTCGGTGTCGATCGTTTCCAGCTGCCAAACGGGACAATCTGTAGAAAGCTTTTTTGCCACAACGGTAATCTTCAGAAACACTTCTCCTCGAAACGTCGGTAAAAGTTTTAAAAGCACAGTTCTTCTCGGCAGCAATAACTGCTGCCAGACAACTCCCAGTTAACTGACAGGGTAGCTCCGAAAAAGCGGCGTGAAGCGAAGGTGGGTCACAGTGGAAGAAAAGCAACTAAAGGGCCAGTCGACGTCCCAGTCGGTCCCCTCCCATGCTTCGTGTCTAATCATTGGCGGAGGCGTAGCCGGGTGCTCTGTTGCCTACCATCTCGCCAAACTAGGCTGGCGCGACATCGTTCTCATTGAGCGCGAGAAGCTCACCTGCGGAACTACATGGCATGCCGCAGGACTCCTTAGCCTCGGCCGCGTTGATCCGGACTGGCAGAAGCTGCTCATGTACTCTGCTGATCTCTATGAGCGTCTTGAACCCGAAACGGGTATTTCCACAGGCATCAAGCGTAATGGATCTTTGTTCATAGCAACGTCTGCGGAGCGAGAGCTGGAACTGCGACGTTTGTGTCCCCCAATCAACCGGAACGGAATGGAAGCGCACCTCTTGTCACCGGAAGAGTGCTCCGATCGTTACCCTGGGCTTGAGACCTCAGATGTCCGCCTAGGGATGTTCGTTCCGCGTGACGGGCAAGCAGATCCGACAAACGTAGCTCTGGCGTTGGCAAAGGGTGCCCGACAGCAAGGTGTTCGGATTGTCGAGGGTGTCAAAGCTACAAAATTGGTTGTGATGAACGGTCGAATTCGTGGCGCGGAAACTACTAGTGGAAACATCGATGCCGACGTTGTGGTGAATTGTGGTGGAATGTGGGGGTCCGAAATTGGCGCGATGGCTGGGGTTAAGGTTCCCCTCCACGCGTGCGAGCACTTTTATGTCGTCACGGAACCGATCCCTGGTTTAAAACGCGATCTTCCGGTTCTGCGTGTCCAAGACGAGTACGCATACTATAAGGAAGATGCCGGCAAGCTTCTGCTTGGTGCCTTCGAGACTAAAGGAAAAGCATGGGGAATTGACGGTATCCCAGAAGAATTTTGCTTTGATCAACTGCCTGAGGACATTGATCATTTCGAACCTATCCTGACAGCCGCTGTAGGCCGACTGCCGATGCTAAAAAACGCTGGCATACGAACTTTCTTTAATGGCCCCGAGAGCTTTACGCCGGATGGCCAATTGATTATCGGCGAAGCTCCGAATGTCGCTGGGTTTTGGTGCCTATGCGGCTTCAATTCAGCTGGCATTGTTACTTCTGGAGGCGCCGGTAAGGCACTTGCCGAATGGATCGACTCGGGTGAGGCTACAACTGATGTTCGCGACATGGACATCCGCCGCTTTCAGACTTTTCAGTCCAATAGGACCTATTTACGTCATCGAGTGCCAGAAATCCTTGGTTTGCAGTTCGCAAACACATTTCCTTACCGAGACTATGCTTCGGCGCGTCCGCTTCGGCAATCGCCCATATTTAATGAACTTGGTGTAGCAGGTGCGTGCTTCGGTGAGCTTGCAGGTTGGGAAGTTGCCAACTGGTTCGCACCTACCCAGGGGTCACATTTTGAAATGCCCATTACGGAACTCTCGTGGGAACGCCAGGCGTGGTTTGATTTGGCGGCCGCGGAGCATAGGCGTATCCGAGAAGATTGCGGCGTCTTCGATTTGACGTCCTTTGGAAAAATCCGCGTATTTGGCAAAGATGCCTTGGGCGTTCTACAGAAGATTTGCGCCAATGATATGGACGTGCCCGCCGGGAAAATAGTCTACACTCAGTGGCTGAATGCTCGGGGGGGGATCGAAGCAGATGTTACCGTAACTCGACTTTCCGAAACCGAATTCGTTATTATCACCCCAACTAGCACCGTACGCAGAGAGCTCAATTGGCTGCAGCGAAACACGCCTGTCGAGGCCAGTTGTTGGTCGATAGATGTTACGTCAGGCGAAGCTGTATTCGCGGTAATGGGGCCGAAAGCGCGGGAGGTCCTCTCTAAGTGTACAAACGCAGACTTGTCTAACAGCAGCTTTCCGTTCGGAACCGCACAGGAGATCGAGTTTGGCATGGTTGTTGTGCGCGCCCACCGCATCAGTTATGTTGGTGAGCTGGGGTGGGAACTTTACGTCCCGACGGATCAGGCACGCCACGTCTATAGCGTTCTCATGAGCGCGGGTCAGCCGTTGGGTCTCCGGCCCTGTGGATTTCGAGCTCTCGACAGTTTGCGCATCGAAAAGGCCTTCAGGGAGATCGGTCACGACATCACTGGTGACGACCACATTCTTGAAGCGGGCCTTGGATTCGCAGTTAGGACCGAAAAAGCAAAATCGCGGTTCGGTGATTTTGTTGGACGAGACGCTGTACTTTCGCGGAAAGGTCAGGGTCTTACACGCCGCCTGATGCAATTCAAACTGCTTGATCCCGCGCCTTTGCTGTATGGTCATGAGCCTATTTTTCGTGACGGCGAACCCGCAGGAGAAGTGTCGTCCGGGGCTTATGGGCATTACATTGGATCTGCCATTGGGCTAGGTTACGTCCATTGCTCGGCTGACGAGCGAGCTGAAGAGGTAATTAGTTCACGTTTTGAGATAGACGTTGCGGGCACTCGTTGCGTGGCCAGCGCTCACCTTCGCCCAATATATGATCCGACGGGTGATCGTATGCGATCCTAGTCTAGTGTCCGTCCATAAACATCAAGCAATTGATTCTATTGAGTGAATCGTAGCTTTGCGCAGGCGAGGCCCGGCGGTTTCAGGTATGTTTGGATCATGCCACTGATTCCAAAGTCCTGCCACCGCCGGAGCCGACAATGCGCCAAGAACGCACCGTCCAAGCCACCATATTCGATCTTTTCGCCGCGCACGAGATCGGCCACGAGCTGAAGGCGATGTCGCAATGGCTGGATGAGCATTGCGATCTGCTTGGCTTGGTGGCTCGTGATTTGGTCCGGGTTGGCGTCAAGGCCACCGGACGGCAAGGCCTGCCTGCTGAAGCGGTGCTGCGTTGCGCGCTTCTCAAGCAATACCGGCAGTTGAGCTTATATGAGGAGCGTCAATGTGGAACTGTCGTCAGGGTGACATTTTTTGCTTTCCGTCGGTTGTTGCGGCATCCACGGTCTGAGCCCGATTGCAAGACGCGGCTCGTTGCCAAGCCAGATCCAACTTATATACGGTCGCTGTTCGAGACAGCGGAACCAACATCCCGCTTGCGGCGGACAAGGCTCATGAGGACGAGACCATTCTATCAAGCGGCGTTTGAAGCCATGCTCAACTGCGGTTCGTCCCACCTGGATCCGCCAGGACTGATCGGGTCCTGGAAGATTGAGGAATTTGGTTGCGATCGGGGATCAGGCGGTCCTCATCACGGCCCCCTCGACGACGACGCCGGCATTGACGTATTTCCATAGCGCGACAAGCAGCTTGCGGGCGAGTGCCACGATCGTCTTCTTCTTCAGACGACCATCGTTCTGCTTCACCCGCTGCTTGAACCACAGGCTGAGCGCTGAGTGCGGCTGATGGCGCAGCCACAGCCAGGCCACCTGGATCAGCGTCGTTCGCAGCCTTGGATTGCCGGCTTTCGAAACCCCCTGGTCGTGATCGATAGAGCCGCTCTGCCAGGGTGTCGGCGCAAGGCCAGCATAGGCAGCAACTTGTCGTCGGTTGTCAAAATGACGCGACAGCCCCTCCGACCACAAGACAACGGCAAACTCCGGCCCGATGCCTTTCAAGGCGAGCAGCATCGCCGGTGCCGGCTGCTCACAATCAGCGAAATGCGCAGAGCCGACCGGCGCGACAGCGAGCATGGCGTCGCGCTCGGCCTCGACCGCTTTGATCTGTCCGATCAGCAGCTCCAGCCGATCGAGTTCGCGGCTGATCTGCATCTTCAGATGCGCCGGCAATGGTCGGCCGTCGCCGGTCCTCAGCTCCTCGAGCCGCGTGCGCCGGTCGCGGCGCAGCGGCTGGTAGCCGGATACGCCCTGGCTGAACAGCAGGCCCTTGATGCGATTGACGTGGCGTACGCGCTCGTTCGTCAACGCCTTGCGCTCACGCGAGATGCGGCGACGGTCCTCTTCCTCGGGCGTCGGCACCCGCAGCATCGCACAGACGCGCGGCTCGCCCCTTTTATAGGCGAGCAGCGCGCGTACCAGCGTCTCACCGTCGATCTTGTCGGTCTTGGCCCGCCGCCGCCGGCGCGAGGTCGCAATCGAGGCCGGATCGACGACGTGGCTTTCGATCCCCTCGGCCTGCAGCACGCGATGGATCCAGAAGCCGTCGAGCCCGGCCTCCTGGATCACGATGATGGGGAAGCAGCGCCCGGTCCGTGCCTGCGCCTTCCTCTTGAGCTCGGCAAACGGCGCCAGCAGGCCGGCGATGTCGCCGGCCGCCACCGCATGTTTCGACATCTTCTCGCCGCCGCCCGGCGACAGCGAGGTGATCAGCCATTTCGAACGGCTGAGTTCCAATGAGACGAAGATTGCGCCAAGATCAATG
>NZ_RZSR01000332.1:0-5632 GCF_004023265.1 Mesorhizobium sp. M1A.F.Ca.IN.020.06.1.1 | reverse complement strand
GCAAAGGCCCGTGTCGATGCGGTGCTTGCAAAGGTGGAGGAGGCCAAGACCAAGGCCAAGCAGGCGGCAGACACGGCCAGGAAGGCAACGGCCTCATTTGCCCTGATCGGCGCCTTGGCGTTGGTCATCGGCGCATTCATCGCCAGCGCTGCCGCAGCTCTCGGCGGCAAGCAGCGCGACGAAGACGAGGCGCTTTTCCTGTCCAAAGGCTAGACTGAACCATCCGGTGATTGAGAGACAAAGCCCGGCTCACGGCCGGGCTTTTCGGTCTTTGAGATGGCAAGCCGGATCAGTGATCGAAGGCCTTGACGATTTCCTCGGTCATCTTCTTGGCGTCGCCGAGCAGCATCATGGTGCCGTCCTTATAGAACAGCGTGTTGTCGATGCCGGCATAGCCCGAACCCAGCGAGCGCTTGACGAACAGGCAGGTGCGGGCCTTGTCGACGTCGAGGATCGGCATGCCGTAGATCGGGCTGCTCTTGTCATCTCGCGCGGACGGGTTGGTGACGTCGTTGGCGCCGATGACATAGGCGACATCGGCCTGGGCGAATTCGGAGTTGATATCCTCCAACTCGAACACCTCGTCATAGGGCACATTGGCCTCGGCGAGCAGCACGTTCATGTGGCCAGGCATGCGGCCGGCAACCGGATGGATGGCGTATTTTACCTCGACGCCATTGGCCTTGAGCTTGTCGGCCATCTCGCGCAGCGCATGCTGCGCCTGCGCGACCGCCATGCCGTAGCCGGGCACGATGATGACCTTCTGCGCGTTCATCATCAGATAGGCGGCGTCGTCGGCCGAGCCCTGCTTGACGGTGCGCTCGATGCCGTCGTCGGCAGCCGCAGCCGTCTCGCCGCCGAAGCCGCCGAGAATGACCGAGATGAAGGAGCGGTTCATGCCCTTGCACATGATGTAGGACAGGATCGCACCGGAAGAACCGACCAGCGCACCGGTGATGATCAGCGCCAGATTGCCGAGCGTGAAGCCGAGCGCCGCTGCCGCCCAACCGGAATAGGAATTCAGCATCGACACCACGACCGGCATGTCGGCGCCGCCGATCGGGATGATCAGAAGCACGCCGAGCACCAGCGAAGCGGCGACGATCAGCCAGAAGATTAGCTTGGATTCGGTGGTGACGAGCAGCACGATCAGCACCACGAGGGCTACGCCGAGCGCGATGTTGATCAGGTGGCGGCCGCCGATCATGATCGGCTTGCCGGACATGCGGCCGTCGAGCTTGAGGAAGGCGATGACCGAGCCGGTGAAGGTGATGGCACCGATCGCGACGCCGAGGCTCATCTCGATGAGCGCCTGGGCATGGATGTCGCCGGCCGTGCCGATGCCGAAGCTTTCCGGCGCGTAGATGGCAGCCGCCGCCACCATGACGGCGGCGAAACCGACGAGCGAGTGGAAGGCGGCGACCAGCTGCGGCATCGAGGTCATGGCGATGCGGCGCGCCACATAGGCGCCGACGCCGCCGCCGATGGCAAGCCCGAGCACGATCAGGCCGAAGCGGCCGGCCGAGGGCAGCGCCAGCGCCAGCGTGGTGGCGATGGCAATGCCCATGCCGATCATGCCGTAGAGATTGCCCTGGCGGCTGGTGGTCGGATGCGACAGGCCGCGCAGCGCCAGGATGAACAGGATCCCGGAGACCAGATAGAGGAAGGAAGCGAGATTGACGGTCACGTCACTTTTCCTTCTTCTTGTACATGGCGAGCATGCGCTGGGTGACGAGGAAGCCGCCGAAGATGTTGACCGACACCAGCACCAGGGCGATGAAGCCGAAGCCCGCGGCAAGGCCGGAGGCCGCGATGCCGACGGCGAGCAGCGCGCCGACGACGATGACGGAGGAGATGGCGTTGGTGACGGCCATCAGCGGCGTGTGCAGCGCCGGCGTCACCGACCAGACGACATAATAGCCGACGAAGATCGCCAGCACGAAGATGGCGAAGCGGAAGACAAAGGGATCGATGGCGCCGCCCGAGAGCGCGTGCGCGGCGTTGCCGGCAGCCTCGGCGCCGGCGGGCGCATTGGCGAGATCCTGCACCGCGAGGCGTACGGCAGCCGTCGCCTGATCGAGCTGGTCGAGGGCTTTCTGCAGCTGTTCCATCACGCGGTCCCTTCTGGCTTAGGCGAGGGTGACTTGGCTGCGGCCCTCCTCCTGGGCGCCGGTTTCTTGTCGGCGGCATCCGCGACCAGGACCGTGGCCGGGATCGCAGCCGGCTCGGTGCGCGGCTGCCCGGCGGCCTTGGCGAAACTGGGGTGCACGACTTGGCCGGCATCGGTCAGCATCGTCGCCTTGACCAACTCGTCATCGCGCTTGATGGCAAGGGTCTTCGTCGCCTTGTCGACCATCGTCTCGAGGAAGGCGTAGAGGTTCTTGGCGTAGAGCAGCGAAGCGGATGCAGCGACACGACCGGGCACATTGAGATGGCCGACGATCTTGACGCCGTTTTCCGTCGTCACGACCCTGCCTGGCACCGCGCCTTCGACATTGCCGCCGCGTTCGACGGCGAGGTCGACGATCACCGAGCCCGGCTTCATCGAGGCGACCATGGCGGCCGACACCAGCTTCGGCGCCGGACGTCCAGGGATCAGCGCCGTGGTGATGACGATATCCTGCTTGGCGATGTGCTCTGCGGTCAGTGCCGCCTGCTTGGCCTGATATTCCTTTGACATTTCCTTGGCGTAGCCGCCGGCGGTCTCCGCCGCCTTGAACTCCTCGTCCTCGACCGCCAGGAACTTTGCGCCGAGCGACTGCACCTGCTCCTTCACCGCGGGGCGCACGTCGGTGGCGGTGACGACGGCGCCGAGACGGCGCGCTGTGGCGATCGCCTGCAGACCGGCGACGCCGACGCCCATGATGAAGGTTTTTGCTGCCGGCACCGTGCCCGCCGCCGTCATCATCATCGGCAGCGCGCGGTCATATTCGGCCGCCGCATCGACCACCGCCTGGTAGCCGGCAAGATTGGCCTGCGAGGAAAGCACGTCCATCACCTGCGCGCGGGTGATGCGCGGCATGAACTCCATCGAGAAGGCGGTGATGCCGGCCTTGGCCATCGCGGCCAGCGCCGCATCGTTGCCGTAAGGATCCATGATGGCGATGACGGCCGCGCCCGATTTGTAGCCCTTGAGCTCGGCATCGGTCGGCCGGCGCACCTTCAGCACCACATCGGCGTTCTTGGCGTCCCCGGCAGTTCCAATCGTGCCGCCGGCGGCGGCAAATTCCTGATCGGTAATGCGCGAGCCGAGGCCGGCGCCCTTCTCGACGATCACCTCGAAGCCCAGGCCCGCCAGCCGTTTCACCGTCTCGGGCGAGGCCGCGACTCGCGGCTCGTTCGCGTCAAGCTCACGAGGGATGAATACCGTCTGCCCCACCGCATGATCCTTTCGGCTGGAACCTTGCTGCGCAAGGCGTCGGCCGGGACCTCCGGCGGAACGTCGAACGCAATGGCTTGGAAAGTCTACCGCAGAATGAAATAGCCGACGGCCATGATCACGATGAACAGGATGGTCGCCGAGAAGAAGCCGCCCGCGAAGAAGCCGAAGGCCATGGCCAGCAGAATGGCGGCGCAGACGAGCGAGCCGTATTTGGCGAGCGCCAGGAATGCGTTGTAGGTACGATCATGCTCGGCATAGTCCATCTGCGCGCCCAGTTCGACAGGACCGGTCGGCGTGTGATCAGCCATAGGAATACCCCTTCGAAAATGCCTTCGAGGCACATAGCGAAAAGCCCGAGCAAGAGCAATGGCGCTATTGCCGCACGGCCCGCGACAACAGCCTCAAACGAAAGTTGAAATGGGCGGAAGCTAAAATTGCGATGGGAGGCCCTCGCCGTGGCGAGGGGCGTCGTGGATCTTTAAAGCGCGTCGCGCTGAATCGGATTCAGGCGAGACGCTTCAAAGCTCTTTTTGATGGGTGCCGTTGCCCAGAACCGCTGCACAGTTCCGGGCGAGATACATTAGGCGGCGAGGTGCGGAAACAGGCCGAGCAGGCCGACCGCGATCAGATAGAGCGCGACGATGTAGTTGAGCAGGCGCGGCATCACCAGGATCAATATGCCGGCGATCAGCGAGATCAGGGGCGTGAGCGCAAGCGAGTGGATGGTCATAATCGTACTCCTTCCCGTGAAAAACCCGATTTGAGCCGGCGACAAGCCTGGGGCAAGAATGCGGCGCCGTCGATGATCAGTGACGCCGGTACTCGTAACGCGGGAGCCGCGGGGAAGGTTCACGAGGCGCGGAAGGACGCCCGTTCAGGCGGCATCGCGATAGTATTTGGCCGTCGGTACGATCGACAGAGGGGTGAGCCGGTTGATGGCCGGATTGGCGAACATCATCCGCTGCTCCACCGGCGTCGACTTGAAGAACGGGAAGCGGTCGAGCGTCTGGCGCAAGTTTTCACCGCAGGGGATCTCGAACAAGGCGATCGGCGCAAGGACACCCGGAAACACCTTGCCTTCTGTCCGCTGCACGGCATGGAAGATGCGGGCGTAGTAGGCGGAATGTTCGACCTTGACCGGCGTCAGCACGGCCGTCTGGCCAAAATAGCTGGAAGCCACCATGCCGAGCCTCAGCGTCAGGAAAGGCAGGACTCCGGGCGCGGGCGCGCTATCCGCGTCGGTTGCGAACCGGGTTCCGTCTATGAAGGTTTCTCCGCGGGCAAGCCGCTCTGCCAAGAT
Organism: Mesorhizobium sp. M1A.F.Ca.IN.020.06.1.1; assembly: GCF_004023265.1. Taxonomy (NCBI): domain Bacteria; kingdom Pseudomonadati; phylum Pseudomonadota; class Alphaproteobacteria; order Hyphomicrobiales; family Phyllobacteriaceae; genus Mesorhizobium; species Mesorhizobium sp. M1A.F.Ca.IN.020.06.1.1. Next base: position 950 of record NZ_RZSR01000332.1, on the reverse strand, counting down.
TTCCGGATAGGCGTCGACAGAGGGCGAATAGGGGTGCTCGCGGGAAATGTAATGGAGCCGCAGCGTGCTGACCAAGTGGCCATCGAAATAGACGCCGAACCGGTAGGAATTCGGCAGGTTGTCCCAGCGATCCTCGAACATCCCGCTGGCGATCGGGCCGCACATGCCTGAGCGCAGGTAGGACTGATAGCGAAGGCGGTAGATCGCCTCCAGATCCTCGCCCCCCGTGATCAAACGATAATCGACATGCTCCAGCAATTGCATGATCGAACGATTCAGCGCCGAGCCAGCATTTGCGCCGGCGTCAGCCTGCGCATCGTTTCTTGCAGCATCCATCCTCAAGTCCTCGTATCCGCCTGTAAACAGGCTATTCGAGTCAAAATGAGACACAAGCCGAAAATTCGATACTGCTGGTTTACCTTCCGTTAACCTTAACAATGCGCCGGAAAGGGTTGGGCGGAAAAGTCGACCGCACACTCGGACCTTGGCACGCATCCGATGTCAAGGAGTTCACAGATGCCAGAGCTGAAAGGACTTGGCTGCCGCAGCTACCGGTAATATAGGGCATCAAGCCAAAATACTTTGCCGTATTGAATTGCTTAGAGAAAACAAATGTGAGCTTTTGATCCTGAACAATCGGGTCAAAACCTTCCGATTGGACGAAAATTGCTGCGTAGCCAACGCAACGCGCATTCTTAATCCTGAATGATGAAATTCCCTATCTGGCCGACCGTCTGGGGGCGAGGCGCAGGTCCGCGGCGAATGGCCAGGTGACGTTCGACATCGTCTCGATGCCGGACGCGCTGAGCGCGGCGCCGAACAGGAAGCCTTGCACGAGGTCTGGCTTGACCGAACGCACCAATATCTTCAGCTGCTCGAAAGTCTCCACCCCTTCGATCGTGACGACCAGGCCCAGCGTCCGGGTCAAGCCGACGATACCCTTCAGAAGC
>NZ_RZSR01000032.1:0-14587 GCF_004023265.1 Mesorhizobium sp. M1A.F.Ca.IN.020.06.1.1 | reverse complement strand
TTCTTGCTCATTCAGGGCCTCCAATTCAGGAAATTGGTGATCAGCGCCAAGCCGAGCGCCTGGCTTTTCTCGGGATGGAACTGCGTGCCGGCAAAGTTGTCGCGGGCAACGGCCGCCGTCACCGGCCCGCCATAGTCGGCCGTCGCCAGCACCTCGGCCGGGTTCCTCGCCTCCAGGTGGTAGGAATGGACGAAATAGGCGTGCAGCCCTTTCGGACCGGTCTCGATGCCCGAAAACAGCGGATGCTTGCGCGCGAGCTCGATCGTGTTCCAGCCGATCTGCGGGATCTTCAGTGCCAGATCCTTCGGCGTGATTTCCTTGACGTCGCCGGCAATCCAGCCAAAACCCTCGGTGACGGTCTTTTCCAGCCCGCGTTCCGACATCAATTGCATGCCGACGCAGATGCCGAGGAACGGCCGCCCTTTGCGAAGCGCCGCCTCTTCCACCGCTTCCCACATGCCGGTGACGGCATGCAGGCCGGCCGCGCAGTCGGCATAGGCGCCGACGCCCGGCAGGACGACGCGGTCGGCGCTGCGCACCCGCTCGGCGTCGGCGGTGAGATCGATGGTCGCGGCGATGCCCGCCTCATGCGCGGCGCGCTCGAAGGCCTTGGTGGCCGAGCGCAGATTGCCCGACCCATAGTCGATGATCGCTACCCGCATGTCAGGGCCTTCCCGGCGTATGGGTCAGCCCCAGCGCCATGCCCGTCTGCGCCGGCCGCGCCAGGTTGGTGTCGGGCACGATGTGCGGCATCGGCGCCTGTTCCTGCGTGCGCTCGCTGGCTTCGAGCGCGTGACGGACCTCGGCATCGCCGAGCCTGCCGGCCTCGACGACGCCCCATTCCCGCCAGCCGCGGCGGCGGAGCGCCGCGATCCGCAGGGCCTGGCCTTCGAAGCCGATATAGAGCGACACCAGCAGCGAGAGCGCCGATCCAGCCCATTCAAGCCTTAGTTTCTCGCCGAGCATGGACAACGCCGCCATGGCCGCGAAGGTGAGCAGGGCCTCGATCCAGAGGCGGTGCCAGGCGAGCCAGATCGGCGAGAACAGGAAGCCGAGCCAGGTGAAGCTGTCGCGCACCAGGGCGGCGTCCTTCTCGTTGCCCCCTGCAGGCGGCTCCATCACGACATAGATGGCCATAGGGTTATCCTTTCAGGGATCCCTTGGTGGACGGCACCGCATCGGGCTGGCGCGGGTCAGGCTCCAGCGCCACGCGCAGCGCCCTGGCCACGGCCTTGAAGCAGGTTTCCGCAATATGATGGTTATTGGCGCCGTAGTGGTTGGTCACATGCAGCGTTATGCCCGCGTTCTGCGCCAGCGCCTGGAAGAATTCGCGCACCAGCTCGGTGTCGAATGTGCCGATCTTCGGCGACGAGAAGGAAACGTTCCAGACCAGGAACGGCCTGCCGGAAACGTCGATCGCCGCCCGGGTCAGCGTCTCGTCCATAGCCAGCTCGATCGGGGCATAGCGCATGATGCCGCGCCGCTCCCCCAAAGCCTTGCTCAGCGCCTGGCCGATGGCAATGCCGGTATCCTCGACCGTGTGATGGTCGTCGATGTGAAGATCGCCTTTGGCCTCGATCGTCATGTCGATCAGCGAATGGCGCGACAGCTGATCGAGCATGTGGTCGAAGAAGCCGACACCCGTCGAAATGTCGGATTTACCCGTGCCGTCGACATGGACCGATACGGAAATCTCGGTTTCCTTGGTCTTGCGGCTGATTTCTGCGGAACGGGGCGGCATCAGTCTGTCCTGTTCAGAGGCGCGGGCTTGAAAACGAGAGCCTTCTATCAGCATGATCCGGCGATTGCCAGTTGCCATTCCGGACTGTATCGGCCTTGCCGCGGATGGTTTGCAATCACTCGCCCTATGCATACATATGGCCGATCAAAGTCACTCGTACCGCGCCAATCGCCTTTGAGGGATAGCGCGACTCGGAGCAGGAAATGTCGAATGAACTGACCATGCACGCCACGACCATCGTCACCGTGCGCAAGGGCAGCAAGGTTGTCATCGCCGGCGACGGCCAGGTCAGTCTTGGCCAGACCATCATGAAGGGCAACGCCCGCAAGGTGCGCCGCATCGGCAAGGGCGGCAGTGTCATTGCCGGTTTTGCCGGCGCCACCGCCGACGCCTTCACCCTCCTCGAACGCCTCGAAGCCAAGCTCGAACAATATCCTGACCAACTGACCCGCGCCTGCGTCGAGCTCGCCAAGGACTGGCGCACCGACCGCTATCTGCGCCGCCTGGAAGCGATGATGCTGGTCGCCGACAAGTCGGTCTCGCTGGCGCTGACCGGCACCGGTGACGTGCTCGAGCCAGAACATGGCGTCATGGCCATCGGCTCCGGCGGCAACTACGCGCTCGCCGCCGCCCGCGCGCTGATGGACACCGACAAGGACGCCGAGGAGATCGCCCGCAGGGCGATGCAGATCGCCGCCGATATCTGCGTCTACACCAACAGCAGCTTCGTCGTCGAAACGCTCGATGCCGCCTAGGCGGCCGGCCATGATCCCGAAAAATGGGAATCGGCTTCTGGAAAAGATCATGGTCGAACAGGAAGACAGCTACGATTATCGGCCGGTCACCCAAAAGGATCTGCCGATGATCGCCCGCTGGCTTGCCGAGCCGCATATCGCCGAATGGTGGGGCGATCCGGAAAAGGAGATCGCCGAGATACGCGAGCATATCGGGTCGGTTTCGGTGGAGCCGCTGATCGTCGAATTGGGCGGCAAGCCGATCGCCTATCTGCAGAGCTACGATCCGCATCTCGAGGACAACCATCCTTACGCCGACCAGCCATTCGGCACGCTGGGTATCGATCTGTCGATCGGGCCGCCGGACCTGGTCGGCATCGGCCACGGCTCGGCCATCGTCCGCCAGTTCGTCGCGGAACTGTTCGAGGAAGGCGCGCCGCGCGTCGTCATCGATCCGCATCCCGGCAATGGCCGCGCCATCCGCGCCTATGAAAAGGCCGGCTTCAGGCCGATCGGCCGCAGGCATTCGGAATATGGGGACGTCGTGCTGATGGCCGTCGATGCGGCCGAAATCGACCAACAAGAGGGGGACTGATCACAATGACCGCATCCGGGGGAGACAAGACGCTGTCGGCCTATGAAGACAGCTGGCGCATGGGGCTGCTGCTGGTGCTGGCTCTCGTCGTTTTCCAGGCCGGCATTCTCTACGGCATGGGCCATCCGCCGATCTGCACCTGCGGCTACGTCAAGCTCTGGCACGGTGTGGTGAACAGCTCGGAGAATTCCCAGCACATCGCCGACTGGTACACCTTCTCGCACATCATCCACGGCTTCCTGTTCTATGCGCTGGCCTGGGCTCTGTTCCCGCGCTCGCCCGTCGGGCTGAGGCTGGCTTTCGCCGTCCTCATCGAGGGCGGCTGGGAACTCCTGGAGAACAGCCCCTTCATCATCGACCGCTACCGCGCCGGCACTATCTCCCTCAACTATTACGGCGACAGCATCATCAATTCGGTGTCCGACACGCTGTTCATGGCGCTCGGATTTGTGATGGCGCGAAAGCTCCCTATATGGGTGATCGTGGCCCTGGCGCTCATTTTCGAATTCGGCACGGGCTACATCATCCGGGACAATCTGACGCTCAACGTGATCATGCTGCTGCATCCGTTCGAGTCCATCAGGCAGTGGCAAAGTGGAATTTGAGTAATATGAGCACCTTTTCTCCCCGCGAAATCGTTTCGGAACTCGACCGCTTCATCATCGGCCAGAAAGACGCCAAGCGCGCCGTGGCGATCGCCTTGCGCAACCGCTGGCGCCGCCAGCAGCTGGAGGGCCAGATGCGCGAAGAGGTGATGCCCAAGAACATCCTGATGATCGGCCCGACCGGCGTCGGCAAGACCGAGATCTCGCGCCGGCTGGCGCGGCTGGCCGGCGCGCCTTTCGTCAAGGTCGAGGCCACCAAGTTCACCGAGGTCGGCTATGTCGGCCGCGACGTCGAGCAGATCGTGCGCGATCTCGTCGAGGTCGCCATCGGGCTGACGCGCGAGAAGATGCGTGAGGACGTCAAGGCGCGCGCTCACATCAATGCCGAAGAGCGCGTGCTCGAAGCTTTGGTCGGCAAGACCGCGAGCCCGGCCACGCGCGACAGCTTCCGCAAGCGGCTGCGCGACGGTGAGCTCGACGACAAGGAGATCGAGATCGAGGTGGCGGACACCGGCACCGGCGGTATGCCGGGCTTCGAGATCCCCGGCATGCCGGGCGCCAATATCGGCGTGCTCAACATCAACGACATGCTGTCGAAGGCGATGGGCGGCAGGAAGACCAAGACCCGCAAGACGACGGTGAAGGAATCCTACGCGCTACTGATCAATGACGAGTCCGACAAGCTGCTCGACCAGGACGAGGTGGTTCGCCAGGCGCTGGAATCGACGGAGAATGACGGCATCGTGTTCCTCGACGAGATCGACAAGATCGCGGCCAGGAGCGACATTTCGGGCGGTCCCTCACGTGAAGGGGTTCAGCGCGATCTGCTGCCGCTGGTTGAAGGCACCACCGTTGCGACGAAATACGGGCCGATCAAGACGGACCATATTCTTTTCATCGCCTCGGGCGCGTTCCACGTCTCCAAGCCTTCGGACCTGCTTCCGGAGCTGCAGGGCCGCTTGCCGATCCGGGTCGAATTGCGTGCCCTGGAGAAGCAGGATTTCGTCCGCATCCTCACCGAAACAGAGGCCAGCCTCATCAAGCAGTATATTGCGCTGATGAAGACCGAAGGCGTCGAGTTGGCCTTCACCGACGACGCCATCGATTCGCTCGCCGGCATTGCCGTCGACCTCAACGCCAATGTCGAGAACATCGGCGCCAGACGCCTGCAGACGGTGATAGAACGGGTGCTGGACGAGATTTCCTACGACGCGCCGGACCGCCACGGCACGGCGGTCACCATCGATGCCGACTACGTGCAGAAGCATGTCGGCGATCTCTCGCGCAACACCGACCTGTCACGGTTCATCCTCTAACGGGCGAAGCCCGGCGATGTGTGGCCAGATGGTACCATCTGGCCACCTTTCGTCCCGTCGGAAGCTTGCCTCGTCTCGACTCTCCCACGCGCTTTACCTAGTTTGCCGCCGACTTGAAGGCGGCGGTGGATGAAGAAACGCATACTTCTTTTTGTTGGGCTGGCATTGGCCGCGGCGATAGCAACGGCGAACGCGGCGACCATGGTGCCGCCGGGCAATCGCAACAGCGTGCAGCCGGATATTCCGGGCGCTTCCAGCCGGCGCACTCAGGCCACCAACACCAGCTTCCAGGCCAAGTATCGCAAGGTCTACGCGCTCTTGCAGAACGATGCCGAGCTGCGCGCCAAGATCAGGAAAGTGGCGGCCGCCTACGACATCGATCCGATGCACATCGTCGGCGCCATCGTCGGCGAGCACACCTACAATGTCGACGCCTATGATCGGCTGCAGACCTATTACGTCAAGGCAATGTCCTACCTGTCGAGCAAGCTCACCTTTGCTTATGAAGGGGAGGACGTCAGCGATTTCGTTGAGCGGCCGCAATTCCAGAAATGCGCCGGCATAACCGACAGCTACGATCTCTGGGAATGCCGCGAGCAGGTGTGGAACCATTCCTTCCGCGGCAAGACCGTCGGCGGGACCAGCTTCCCCAACGACCGCTTCGGAGCCACTTTCTTCCAACCCTACTATGCCGGCCAGACTTTCGGACTCGGCCAGCTCAACCCGCTGACGGCGCTGCAGATGAGCGATCTCGTGCACAAGGTCTCCGGCCTGCCCGAGCTCGATGTCAATGATCCGAACACGGTCTACAAGACCATCATTGATCCCGACCTCACGCTGCCTTACGTCGCTGCGACCATCAGGAAGTCGATCGACGCCTACAACAGCATCGCCGGCTTCGACATCTCGCACAATCCGGGCCTGACCGCCACGCTCTACAATGTCGGCAACCCCGAGCAGCGCGCCTATGCGTTGGAGGAGGAGAACGAGAAGCGTCGCGCCGCCGGGGAACCGGAAAAGCTGCCCGAGGAGAATTATTACGGCTGGCTGGTCAACGACAAGCTGGACGAGCTGAAGACGCTGTTCTAGCCGGCTGAGCCGGGTGGTTCAGTAGCCTTCCGAGGCGAGAAACGCCTCGAACTTGCGCATTTCGTCGGCATCCGCCTCGACCATGTGCCGCGGCTCTGGATAGGCGCCCGCCTGGATATCGTCTGCATATTCGCGGAAGGCCGCGAGGCGCTCGCTCTGCAGGCGGTCGAACTCCGCCGCGAAGTCGCGGTAGCGCTTGGCATGGCGCGGATAATGGCCGCGATTGCTGCCGAGCACGTCTTCGGAGAACAGATATTGCGCATCGCAGCCGGCGCCGGCGCCCATCGAGATCATGATCAGCGATGTACGCCGCGAGATCGCGCTTGCAACCGGGGCCGGCACAACTTCGATCTCGGCGGCGAAGGCGCCGGCGGCTTCAAGGTCCTTGACCTGCTTCCAGACGAAGGCAGCACTTTCGGCCGTCTTGCCGACCGCCTTGAAGCCGCCCGTCCAGGTCGCATGCGCCGGGATCAGCCCGACGTGACCGCAGACCGGAATATGCTCGTCGCGCAGCCGGCGGATGGTCTGCAGGCTGGCCGCGCAATACATGGCGTCGGCGCTGGCCGCGCGCAGCTTCACCGCCATGCGCAGGATCTCGTCGGTGGTTGCGCCCAGCTTGATGCGTTCGTCGCCGGGAATGGCAAAGCAAGTGGGTGCGGCGTCGCGAAAACGCGGATCGAAGATAAGATCATAGGGGACCGAGATGATGTCGATGCCGGCACGCTCGGCGGCCTCGGCCTCCTCCAGCGAGAAAACGCGCAGCTTCGAAAGCTGGCGCTTGCCCTTCAGCAATTGCAAATCGGCGACGGTCGGTCTGTTGCGTGCCATGTCCGTGGATCCCCTCGTTTCCAGCGATTACTCGGGCCTATGCCGCCAGCAGCGACTTCAGCTTGACCGATTGCGAGCCGAGCGCCTCAGGCGCGGGCGTCGCCCGCTTCGCGATCAGCATCTCGGCCAACCGTATGTCGCGCGCCACCGCATTGCCGGGCCCGATGCCGCTGGCGGCGACCAGCCTGCCGTCCTCGGCCAGGTGGAACAGAATGAAGGCGCCGTCGTAGAGGTCGCGCCGTACGGTCGAGCGGCCTTCGTCCGAAAGCCCGGCGATCTGCAGCGTGAGCCCATATTGATCCGACCAGAACCACGGCACCGCGGCATGCGCCTCGTTGGCGCCCAGCATGTTCTTCGCGGCGAGCGCGCCCTGCTCCTGCGCGTTGCGCCAGGCTTCCAGCCGCACGCGCCGTCCGCCATAGACGGCGAGCGGGAACGAGCAGCAGTCGCCGGCGGCAAAAACATCCGGATCCGCGGTGCAAAGGTTCTCATCGACGGCGATACCATTGTCGATCGCAAGTCCTGCTTCGGCAGCGAGCGCCGTCACCGGCACCGCGCCGATGCCGATCACGGCAAGATCGGCGACGATGTCCTGCCTGTCGGCAAGCGTGATGCGAACTTGCGTGCCGTCATCGGCAATCGCCGTGATGCCTTGGCCGGTAAGCACCTTCACGCCTTCGGCCTGATGCGCCTTATGAATGATTTCCGCGATCTCGGCCGGCACGCCGCGCATCAGGATGCGCGGCTGCGCCTCGAGCACTGTGACCGTTGCGCCTAGCTTGCGCGCCGAAGCGGCAAGCTCGAGGCCGATGAAACCGCCGCCGATGATGGCGACGCGGTTCTCCGGCTTGAGATGGGCGCGGATCGCGAGCGCGTCGTTGAAGGTCCTGAGATAAACGCAGCGGCCGCCCAGACCAGGCATCGGCAGCTTGCGCGGCACGGACCCGGTCGCGAGCAGCAGCTTGCCATAGCCAAGCGAAGAGCCGTCGGAGAGGCGCACGAGATGCGCGGCGCGGTCGATAGCGACGGCCCGAACGGAATGGATGTGGCGGATCGAGTGTTCGGCCAAAAGCTCGTCGCTGGCGATCGCCTTGATGAGGGGCGCCTCGCTGGTCATCGCCTCCTTCGACAGCGGCGGCCGTTCATAGGGCAGATGCGGCTCGTCGCCGACCAGCGTCACCGGCCCTTCATGACCAAGGTCGCGCAGGGTAAGCGCGGCACGACCGCCGCACTCGCCGGCGCCGATGATGACCATTCCTCCCGCCATGCCGTCACCCAAGCTGAATGAGGACTTTGCCGGCGTCGACCTTGACCGGATAGGTCTTGAGATTGACGCAGACCGGCGCCCCGCGCGCGTCGCCGGTCTTGTAGTTGAAGCGGCCATTGTGTTTTGGACACTCGATGATGTCGTCCATCACCAGCCCATCGGCCAGATGCACTTTCTCATGCGAGCACAGGCCGTCGGTCGCGTAATACTCGTCCTCCGGGCTGCGATAGATGGCGTAGGTGCGGCCGGCATGATCGAACCGCATTACGTCCTCCTCGTCGATGTCTCCGGCCGCGCAGGCCTCGACCCAGTCGCTCATGTCGTCCTCCGGCGAAATTCTTCGTTGTCGGTTGTGTCGGATCCGGTCACTCGGCCGCGGCCGCTACCGGATTGTCGTTGTGCAGCTCTTCCCGGTAGGGCTTTGCCGTCGGCGGCAGCTCGCGCTTGAGGAAGTAGTCCTCGTTGCGCAGCTGGCGCAGGAAGGCCGGGATCATCTCGCGGTAGCCGGCCAGGATCGACGGCGTCGGCGCCGGCAAATCGTGCTTGATCAGCTCATGCAGCTTGGGCAGCGCGTGGTAGGGCACCATCGGGAACATGTGGTGCTCCACATGGTAGTTCATGTTCCAGTAGATGAACCGGCTGATCGGGTTCATGTAGACGGTGCGGCTGTTCAGCCGATGGTCGATGACATTGTCGGCCAGCCCGCCATGCTGCAGCAGCCCGGTCATGACGTGATGCCAGGCGCCGTAGAGGCGGGGCAGGCCGACGAGCATCAGCGGCAGCCATGAATGCAGATAGAGCGCCAGCGCGATGGTCGCGACATAGATGGCGAGCCAAATACGGGCGATGCGGATGGCCTTGGGCTGCTCCTGTTCCGGGATGAAGGTCTGTTCTGCGGCGCTGATGACGCCGGCGGCATTGCGCACCATGTCGGTCATCGCATGCCAAGCATCGAGCACGCCGAAAAAATTCAGCACAACGCGCAAAAGGTCCGGCGGTCGCATGACGGCGATCTCCGGGTCGCGGCCGACGATGATGGTATCGGTGTGGTGGCGTGTATGGCTCCAGCGCCAGGTCACCGGATTGCGCATGATCATGAAGCAGGCGAGCTGGTAGACCGCATCGTTCATCCATTGGGTGCGGAAGGCGGTGCCGTGACCGCATTCGTGCCAGCGGGAGTCGGTCGAGGAACCGTAGAGCGTGCCATAGACAAAGAAGAACGGCACGCACCACCAGCTGCCCCAGAACCAAGCGCCGCCCGCGCCACTGAGGAACAGCGCACCGAGCCAGACGATGGTGTCTCGGATAGCGGGCTGGTCGGAGCGCTGCATCAGCTCCTTCATCTGCTTGCGCGGGATCTCGGTGTGGTACCACTGGGCCGCCGAAAGACCGTTCTCGACCGCGCGCTTGGCGTCGCGGCCGGTCAGGCTGTAGTCGCGTCCGGACGGCGCCGGAGACGTGATTGCCGTCATTGCGGGGTCCTCCATCAGCACCTGGCGAATGGCCCTCGGCAATGCCGCGCGTCGCCCATGGCTGGCTTCGACTTCACAATAGCGCCAAGTCATGATAGCCTCAATGTCACAAAGATAGATTCTATCATTTTCTATCAGATTGGGCTAGTCTGAGTCGGGCAAGCGATGGAGCACTCATGGCAAAGCGGCCGACAATCACCGATCTCGCGCGCGTTTCAGGCTTCAGCGTCGCCACGGTCGACCGGGTGTTGAACAATCGCCTGCCGGTGCGCGAGGAGACGGCGCGTCGCGTCTACGAGGCGGCGACCGACATCGGCTATCACGCCGCTGGCCTGATCAGGCAGCGCATGCGCCAGGAGTTGCCCGAATACCGTCTCGGCTTCCTACTGCTACGCGGCAATGACGTTTTCTATGGCGATTTCGCGCGCGAGCTGGAGCTTGCGGTCTCGCAATCGCAACGTTTCCGGGGCACTGCGACGATCGACTTCGCCGCTTCGCTGGCGCCCGATGAGATCGCCGCCCAGATGCGCAAGCTGGCGGCGAAATCCAGGGCCATCGCCGTGGTCGGTCCGGATCATCCGACGCTGACGGCGGCGGTGGAGGCGCTGAAGGCGCGAGGGCAGCCGGTCTTTTCGCTCCTGTCCGACTTCGCCGCCGGCATCCGTGAAGGCTATGTCGGGCTCGACAACCGCAAGGTCGGACGCACCGCGGCCTGGATGATCGCCAAGGCCGCCAGCAAGCCAGGCAAGGTCGCCCTTTTCGTCGGCAGCCACCGTTTTCATGGTCACGAGCTGCGCGAGATCGGCTTCCGCTCCTATTTTCGCGAGCATGCGCCGGATTTCACGGTGATGGAGACGCTGGTCAACCTGGAGGCCAACCAGGTGACGCATGATGCGATGCTCGAGCTTCTGGCTCGGCATCCCGACCTTGCCGGCTGCTACGTCGCCGGCGGCGGCATGGAGGGCGCGGTCGCGGCGCTGAGGGCGGCGAGACCGGTGCATATGCCGGTGGTCGTCTGCAACGAGATCAATGCGGAGTCGCGCGCGGCACTTGCCGACAACATCCTGACCATGGTGATCTCGACCCCGCTGGCGGCGCTCTGCCGCGAGCTTGTCGGGCTGATGGCGCATGCTATCGAGACCGGCGCCGCCAATGCGCCCGGCCAGACTTTTCTCCCCTTCGACATCTATCTGCCGGAAAACATCTAAGCCGCCTCCCGTCCGAATGATGTGATCCATCAGGCTGATGGAATTCTTTCGCGCCGTGAAATCGCCCGGAAGTCCGCCGCAGAACGTTTGCGTGCCCGGCCGCGAGGGCGCTGCACGCTTGCCTCCATCGAAAAACCGGCACGTCCATTTCGAATCTCCCTTGACGGCTGCAAGCGAAATGGAATAAATATTTCACCAACTGGGTATTTTGGTTCTTTCGTTCCGGAACATCTGTTTCAAACAGAGGACCAGGCGTTCCATTATGCGAGGAAAACGCCGCCGGAAGGGCCATGGGAGAGATTCCCCGGTAACATCGGGGATTCCGGTTCAATCGGTGCAGCCGGACACCAAGTGGAGGAGAAACTAAAATGAAGAAACTGCTTTTGGGCGTCGCGCTTTCGGCGCTGATGTGTTCGTCCGCCTTCGCCGCCAAGATCGGCGTCTCGATGGCTCTTTTCGACGACAATTTCCTGACCGTGCTGCGCAACGGCATGATCGCACAGGCCAAGGGCATGGACGGCGTCGAACTGCAGGTCGAGGACGCGCAGAACGACGTGGCCAAGCAGCTCGACCAGATCAAGAACTTCGCCGCTTCGGGCGTCGACGCGATCATCGTCAACCCGGTCGACACTTCGGCCACCCAGGCGATGTCGGATGCGGCGGCCGCGGCCAAGATCCCGCTGGTCTATGTCAACCGCGAGCCGGTCAATGTCGACAAGCTGCCCGACAACCAGGCTTTCGTCGCGTCCAATGAGGCCGAGTCCGGCACGCTCGAGACCAAGGAAATCTGCCGGCTGTTCAAGGAAGCCGGCAAGAAGGAAGCCAATGTCTATGTGATCATGGGCGAGCTATCCAATCAGGCGGCGGTGCAGCGCACTAAGGATATCGATGAAGTGATTGCCACGCCGGACTGCAACTTCATCAAGATCATCGACAAGCAGACCTCGAACTGGAAGCGTGACGAAGCGCAGAACCTGATGACCAACTGGCTGTCGTCCGGCAAGCCGTTCGACGGCGTCATCGCCAACAATGACGAAAGCGCCATCGGCGCCATCCAGGCGATGAAGGCCGCCAATGTCGACATGAAGTCGGTCGTGGTCGGCGGCGTCGACGCAACCCAGGACGCGCTGGCCGCGATGCAGGCGGGCGATCTCGACGTCACGGTCTTCCAGGACGCGGCGGGCCAGGGCGCGGGCGCGCTCGATGCGGCGCTGAAGCTCGCCAAGGGCGAGAAGGTGGAGCGCAAGGTCTACATCCCCTTCCAGCTCGTCACGCCGGCGAACATCGACAAGTTCCTGAAGAAGAACTGAGGTCGCGCCAACGCAATTCCAGGAAGTTTTCCGTATGGACTTGCGTGAGGACAAACCCTGGAGCGGCGCTCCGACGCATCGAGTTGGCTGGATCGGCTGCAGACAGAGCAGCGTCGCTCCCTTCCTTCTCCCGCCCGACCGGGCGGGAGAGCGGGCGCGGTCATTCGGAGGAAGAAGACGTGTCACAGACATCGCATGGCATTGGCGGGCTGAGCTATGACGCCAAGAAGCGCCCCTGGCCTGCCGAGTTCAACGTGTTTCTGGCGCTGGTCATCCTGGTCGGCGCATTCGAGCTGATCGGCCGCGTCTTCCTCGGCGACAGCTTCCTCTTCAACACCCGCGATAACGTCGATGCTATTTTCAACGAGCAGCGGCTGCAGATCATCATCCTGCAGGTGTCGATCGTCGGCATCATCGCCATCGGCGTCACGCAGGTGATCATCTGCGGCGGCATCGACCTGTCCTCGGGCTCGATCGTCGGCGCCACCGCCATGATCGCCATGAGTTTCGCGCAGGTTGCGACCGTCAACGGCAATCCCAACCCGAAGGCGATGTTCATTGACTACGGATGGACCGACCTGCCGGTCATCGTGCCGCTGCTGGTCGCGATCGGCTGCGGGCTGATTGCCGGCCTGATCAACGGCGCCCTGATCGCCTACACCCGCATTCCGCCGTTCATCGCCACGCTCGGCATGATGGTCACGGCGCGCGGCATCGCCAAATGGTGGTCGAAGGGCCAACCGATCTCGTTCCCGACCGACAGCTTCGCGGCCATCGGCAAGGGGCTGATGCCGGTCATCATCTTCATTTCACTGGCGATCCTGTTCCAGCTCATCCTGAGCTACACCCGATACGGCAAGCATTGTTACGCCATTGGCTCCAACGAGGACGCCGCGCGCATGTCCGGCATCAAGATCGCCAACCACAAGGTGCTGGTCTATGTGATTGCCGGCATCCTCGCCTCGATCGCCGCGGTGGTGCTCTCCTCCAAGAACCTCACTGCCCAGGCCGGCATGGGCGTGATGTACGAGCTCGACGCCATCGCCATGGCGGTCATCGGCGGCGTCTCGCTCTCGGGCGGCCGCGGGTCTATCATAGGCACGGTGATCGGCTCGCTGATCTTCGGCGTCATCATCTCCGGCTTCACCTTCCTGCGCCTCGACGCCTACTACCAGGAGATGGTCAAGGGCGTGATCATTGTCGGCGCAGTCGTTCTTGATCAATGGCGCCAGCGCCGCCGGGCGATAGGAGCTTGACCATGTCCGATATCGTTCTGAAGACCGAAAACCTCACCAAGCATTATGGCGGCGTTCACGCGCTGCAGGAGGCGAATTTCGAGCTGCGCAAGGGCGAGCATGTCGCCATCATGGGCGACAACGGCGCCGGCAAGTCGACCTTCGTGCGCCAGATCACCGGCGTCGAGCAGCGCACCGACGGCAAGATCTGGTTCGACGGCAAGGAAGTGAACTTCGCCGGCCCGATCGAGGCGCGCGAGGCCGGCATCGAGACCGTGTTCCAGAACCTGGCTCTGGCCGACGACCTCGACGTGCCGTCGAACCTCTTCCTCGGCCGGGAGAAGGTGCTTTTCAACCTCGGCCCCTTCTCGATTCTCGACCGCAAGGCGATGCGCAGGGCGACGGAGGCGGCGCTGATCCGCACCGCGGTGAAGATCCCGAACCTTTCCAGCACCATCCGCCACATGTCGGGCGGCCAGCGCCAATGCGTGGCGATCGCCAGGACCGCAACCTTCGCCTCCAAGCTGATCATCATGGACGAGCCGACCGCAGCGCTTGGCGTGCAGGAAACGGCGCAGGTCGAAAACATCATCCGCACGCTGAAGGAGAACGGCGAGCCGCTGATCCTGATCAGCCACAACATGCGCCAGGTCTTCGACCTGGTCGACCGCATCGTCGTCTTCCGGCGCGGCCGCATCGTCGCCAATTTGCGCAAGCAGGACACCGACGGCAACGACATCGTCGCTTACATCACCGGCGCCAAGACCGAGCAGGCGGAGCTTCAGGCCGCCTGACCAGGCGCCACGACGGGACCAGACCAAATCGTCCGCGCCGGCCGGCGCGGACACGTTTTAGAGCCACCCTCAAAGGACATTCCATGACTCTCCGCTTCGCTCTTCTCGGCGCCGGCCGTATCGGCAAGGTGCATGCCCGCGCCGTAGCCTCAAACCCGCAGGCCAAGCTGGTGGCCGTGGCGGACGCCTTCGAGAAAGCGGCGACGGAGCTTGCCTCCGCCTATGGGGCCGAGGTGCGCAGCATCGACGCCATCGAGCAGGCCAAGGACATCGACGCCGTCATCATCTGCACGCCGACCGACACTCACGCCGACCTCATCGAGCGCTTCGCCAGGGCCGGCAAGGCGATCTTCTGCGAGAAGCCGATCGACCTCGACGTCAAGCGCGTCGAGC
>NZ_RZSR01000331.1:0-5645 GCF_004023265.1 Mesorhizobium sp. M1A.F.Ca.IN.020.06.1.1 | reverse complement strand
GCGGGACGCTGCTTCATTCCTCGTCCTCCGGCGTATCTTTCGGCCAGAACCAGCCGATCAGGGTGATCGCGATCGGCGCGGCGCCCCAGACGATCGCCCAGGGCGTGAAGATCGAATACAGAAAGGTGCCGCCGACAGCGATCGCAGCGAACAAGGGCCAGATCGACGGCGTCGCCGATTTCTCGCGGATATCGGGATGCGCTTCCGCCACCGTCGAGATGAGGAGCTCGCGCACATCGACGCGAAGGCCGGTGGCGACGGGAAGGGCCTCGCGTTCGGCCCAGAGCGGCTCGACATTCGTGACGATTGGAATGCGCGCGAAATTATAGCTTGGAGGCGGCGAAGACGTGGCCCATTCCAGCGTGCCGGCATCCCAGGGATTGTCGCCGGCCGGCGCGCCTTTCAAGGCGCCATGCACGAGGTTGAAGGTGAACAGCACGAAGCTCAGGAAGAAGAGCACCGCGCCGCCGGTGATGAACAGGTTGATGTTCCCCCAGCCAAGCTCGGCCGGATAGGTATAGACCCTGCGCGGCATGCCCCACAGGCCGACAAGGTGCATCGGGAAGAAGGCCGCGTTGAAGCCGATGAAGGCCAGCCAGAAATGCCAGCGTCCGAGGCGCTCGCTCATCATGCGGCCGGTGATCTTGGGGAACCAGAAATAGGCGGCACCCAGCAGTGGGAAAACCGAGCCGCCGATCAGCACATAGTGGAAATGCGCGACGACGAAATAGGTGTCGTGCACCTGCAGGTCGAGCGGCACCGAGGCCAGCATGACACCGGTGAGACCGCCAATGACGAAGATGAAGAAGAAACCGAAGACGAAGAGCAACGGCGTGCGGATCACCGGTCTGCCGTCCCACAAGGTCGCCAGCCAGCAAAAGATCTGCACGCCGTTGGGAATGGCGATCAACATGCTGGATGCCGTGAAGAAGCTTGCACCGAGCTTCGGCAATCCCGTCGCGAACATGTGGTGGACCCAGAGACCGAACGACAGGAAGCCGACCGCCATCAACGACAGGACCAGCCCGAGATAGCCGAACGCCGGCCTTCGAGCGAAAGCGGGAATGATCGCGGAGACGATGCCTGTCGCCGGCAGGAAGATGATGTAGACCTCGGGGTGACCGAAGAACCAGAACAGGTGCTGGAACAGCAGGGCGTCGCCGCCCTCCGCTGGATTGAAAATATGCGTTCCGACCAGCCGGTCGAGGATCAGGAAGGTCGAGGTGATCATGACCGCCGGCATGGCGAAGACGACGACGAATGAGGTCACCAGCAACGCCCAGACATAGAGCGGGATCTTGTCCAGCGACATGCCTGCCGCACGCTGCTTCAATACGGTGACAACGGTCGCGACGGCGACCGCCAGCGATGAGACCTCGGTATAGGTGATCATCTGCGCCCACACGTCGGCGCGCTTGCCGGGACTGAATTCGGGACCTGACAGCGGCACATAGGCGAACCAGCCGACATCCGGCGCCATTGCAAGGGCGAAGGACACCCAGGCGAAGAGACCTCCCGAGACATAAATCCAGTAACTGAACGCGTTCAGGCGCGGAAAGGCGATGTTGCGGCTGCCGACCATCAGCGGCACCAGATAGATGCCGGTCGCCTGCACGATGGGCACGGCAAACAGGAACATCATGGTGACGCCATGCATGGTGAACAGCTGGTTGTAGAGGTCCGGCCCGATCAGGCCGCGTTGCGGTCCCGAAAGCTGGA
This sequence comes from Mesorhizobium sp. M1A.F.Ca.IN.020.06.1.1, assembly GCF_004023265.1. Classification (NCBI taxonomy): domain Bacteria; kingdom Pseudomonadati; phylum Pseudomonadota; class Alphaproteobacteria; order Hyphomicrobiales; family Phyllobacteriaceae; genus Mesorhizobium; species Mesorhizobium sp. M1A.F.Ca.IN.020.06.1.1. The sequence goes on along the minus strand of NZ_RZSR01000331.1, from coordinate 3,926 downwards.
TGCGCATGGCGACGGCGCTCAGCCCGCCCAGGCACAGAAACCCGAATGCCGTGATCAGATAGCGCCTTGCGACGACCTTGTGATCAACGCTGGACAACGCGCCGATGATGCCGGGCGGCGTCCGCCATGTGCGCGCGAGCCAGCGGTGAAGGCTGGCATCGTCCATGCCGGTGTCGCGCGGCCCATCACGTTCGGGGGCAACGTCGCCCTTGGCAGTCGCCTTACGTTCCGGCGGCAGGTCGCGTTCGCTGGCCAGGTCCGCGCTGCTCATTTCAGGCCCTCGAGATAGGCGACGATCGCGTTGAGCTCGTCGCCATTGAGCTCGACCACCGGCATGTGGGAGCCGGGCTTGATGCCTTGCGGATCGGCTATCCAGGCGGCGAGATTGCCGCGGCTCATCCTCAAGGTTCCCGCGGCAAGTGTTTGCCGGCTGGCAATATGGGTGAGATCCGGAGCGACCGTTCCGCCCGCGGGCGTGCCGCCGATCTTGTGGCACATCACGCAGGGACGCTTGAGAAACAAGTCCGCGCCCGCCTTCGCCTCGTCGCCCGTCGGGGCCGCGGCCGGCTGCAGCTGGTCGTTCCACCAGGCGTCGAACTTTGCCCGCGGCTCGGCGATGATAAAGGTGCCCATGTTCGCATGCTGCGCGCCGCAGAACTCGGCGCACTGGCCGCGATAGGTTCCGGGCTTGTCCGCCTTGATATCCAGCACGTTCATGTGACCGGGGATGAGGTCGAGCTTGCCGGCCAGACTTGGGATCCAGAAGGAATGGATCACATCGGTCGAGGTCAGAAGAAGCCGCACCGGTTCGCCGGCGGGGATGTGGATTTCGTTCGCCGTCGTCAGGATGCGGCTCGGCGTGGCATCCTCATAGCGCACCTCCCACCACCACTGGTGCCCGGTCACCCGAATGGTGAGCGCAGCGTTCGAGCCGATTGCCGCAAGCGTCCTGTTGGCCAAGAAGCTGAGCAGGGTCAGCCCGACCAGCGTCGCTGCGGTCAGCCCGACAGCGATGACCACAACGCGCAATTTGCGATGGTCGGCGCTGGCGTCGAGCATCAGCGGCTCGGTGCGCCTGGGTGGCCGCATCAACAGCGGTGCGGCGAGAGCGATCATCACCAGCACCCACACTACCGAGCAAAGCCCTATGAAGAACCAGATCAGCCATGCCAACTCGTTCGCCGCGGGGCCTTTCGGGTCGAGGGCCGATTGCCAGCCCGCGCATCCCTGGAGAGAAAGGACGCTTGCCGCGGCAAACGCCATCGAGGCGAGGCCTTTCACGGCGACTTCCCCAGCGTGGCGGCATCCGGCATGCGGTTTTCCGACGGATGGGGCATCATGTCGTCATTTCGCTGTGGCGCAGCGGAAGAGGGCGCGTTGCCGCTTAGCGAACGCACGAAGGCCGCCAGTTCCCAGATCTGATCGTCGGGGATCTTGTTGCGGAAGCTCGGCATCCCGTTCGGACGTCCGTCGCGGATGGTGGCGTGAATGCTTTCCATCGAGCTGCCATAGATCCATTTCTGGTCCATCAGCGCCGGGCCCATGCCGCCGCCGCCATTGGCGTGGCATCCCGAACAGTTGAACCAGCCGAACAGGCGCTTGCCCTCGCTGAGATGAAAGGCGTTCGCCTCGAAGCTCGCCGCCTTGTTGTTGCTGGCGGAGGGCCTTTGGCCGCCAGGTTCCAGCGTAGTCACGGGCGTCGGCTGCCCGCCGGAGCCGAGCGAAGATTGCGGGCGCGTGTCCCGCTCCTCGCGCTGGCATGCCGCCAAGGCGAGCGTCACGGACAGCAGCGTCGCGAGACCCAGCCTCATCGCACCGGGCTCCCGGCGATGTCGAGAAGCGGAACGCCATATTGCGTCAGAACCGCGTCGATCTCGGCCTTGTGCCTGGCGAGCGCGCTATTCACATCGCCGCGCAGTCGCTCGTCCTCGCGCCGAACGCCCATCGAGATGTCGTACATCAGTGGCAGTTGCGGTCCATCGATGCGAGGTGTGACCGGCGTGATCCGGAGCGGCACCTTTTGCTTCGTAGCGAAGTAACCGGCGAGCGGGCCCCAGACCACGGCGACGTCGACCTCGCCGCTCGCGACAGCTTCCACAATGCGCGCCGCGGGGTTGGGAGCGGAATAGTCGCCGTAGACCGGGTAGCCGACGAGATGTCCGACAATGCCGCGACGGCCGAGCGCCTGGACCGGCGGCGAATTGGCGCCGTCATCGCCGATGAGCTGAACGCCGATGCGCATGTCGCGCAGCCGTGGATCGTTAAAGGACGTTACGTCCGGTCCATCCTGTCGTGCGACAAAGACGTAGGAGGATCTGTAGTAGGGCGAGGTGGTGCGTAGCATTTCGACATTTGCCGGCGTTCCGAGCACCAGATCGCAAAGCCCCGCTTTCAGCGTGTTGCGAACGAAGCCGCGGCGCTGCGCCCACCAGGTGTAGGTAAGCTTCGCGCCAAGGTCGGCCGCAACGATCTCGGCGATCTTGTTCTCGAAGCCTTCGCCGCTGGCGTCGGAGAACGGCATGTTGTTGGGATCGGCGCAGGCGCGCAGTTCCCGCGCATCCGCCGCGCCGGCCAGAACCAGCCAGACCAACGCGACGAGACCGGCCACGAGGGCCCGCGGGGCGGATCTTTTCGCCAGTGCCGTCGGTTTGAATGCATCAAGGCAGTCGGAACACATAGAGCGTGCCTCCCGCCGTTGTCGTGTTTTTCAAGTCCTTCATCGCGTTGACGAAACCGAGCGCAGCAGTGGCATCGCGCGGGTCGAGATCGCCCGAGACGATGGCGCCGGCCCAGCCGCCGACGCCGGACAGGATCGCGACATATTGGTGTCCGTCGGGGCCGCGATAAGTCACCGGCTGGCCGATGATGCCGGAGGAGGTCTTGAACTGCCAAAGCAGTTCGCCGGTCTTCGCGCTGACGGCCTTGAACCAGCCTTCCATGGTTCCGTAGAAGACGATATCGCCGGCGGTTACGACCGCGCCGCTCCATACCGGGAAGTTTTCCTTGAGGCTCCAGGCCGGTTTCTCCGCGGCGATATCCCACGCGGTGAAGGCCCCGCGATTGCCGCCGGGGCCCGGAATCATGCGCACGTTCATTCCGACATAGGGTGTGCCGGCGATGTAGTTCACCTCGACGCCTTGTTCGTCCATGCACAGATTGTTGTGCGGGATGTAGAGCAGGCCCGTCTTCGGCGAGAAGGCGGAAGGCTGCCAGTCCTTGAGGCCCGAGGCGGTCGGGCAGATGTCGCGGACGACCTTGCCGGTCCCGGTCTTCTTGTCGGGGTTTGCCATCAGCCTGCCCGTCTTGAGATCCACACCCTTGCTGGAGTTGACGGGGCCATAGGGTTTTGCGGACAGGACCTCGCCGGTGGTGCGATCAAGGACGTAGAGATAGCCGTTGCGCTCCGGCCGGACCAGCACCTTGCGCGGCTTGCCCTGCCAGTTCATGTCGAGCAGGATCTGCTCATTGATGCCGTCATAGTCGTGCAGATCGTGCGGCGTCCACTGATAGAACCATTTGGCCGCTCCGGTATCGGGATCGCGGGCAAAAATGCCCGATGTCCATTTGTTGTCGCCGGGGCGCAGGTCAGGGTTCCAGGGGCCTGGATTGCCGGTGCCGTGGAAGATCAGATTGAGATCGGGATCATACGAGATCCAGCCCCACATATTGCCGCCGCCGATCTTCCAGGCCTCCGGCGGCCAGGTCGTCACACCGAGGTCCCTGCCCTTGTCCATGTCGTAATGCGGCTTGAAATCCGGGCCGATCAGCACCTCCTTGTCGGGACCCGTGCTGTAAGCCGTCCAGACGACATGGCCATCGCCGGCGTCGAGCGCCTTGACCCAGCCGCGTACGCCCATCTCGCCGCCCGAATTGCCGACGAGCACTTTGCCCTTCACCACCAGCGGCGCCATGGTGAGGGTCTCGCC
>NZ_RZSR01000330.1:0-5654 GCF_004023265.1 Mesorhizobium sp. M1A.F.Ca.IN.020.06.1.1 | reverse complement strand
GTTCCATGGAGGCGACGATCCACCATTTCAAGCTCTACACCGAAGGCCATCATGTGCCGCAGGGCGAGGTCTACGCCGCGGTGGAGGCGCCCAAAGGCGAATTCGGCGTCTATCTTGTCTCTGACGGCAGCAATGTTCCGTACCGCTGCAAGATACGTGCGTCGTCTTTCGCCCACCTTCAGGCGATGGACTTCCTGTCGCGCGGGCACATGATCGCCGATGTCGCGGCCATCATCGGATCGCTGGATATCGTGTTCGGAGAGATCGATCGCTGAGTGGAGGTACGGCGCGGGCAGCCCTAAGAGCAAATTCCAGACACAGTCCCAACTTCGCGCGGGGAATTGCATCAACAGCAGAATGAGCGAAAGCAAAAAGATAGAGCGGTTCGACGTTCTCGCAAAACGGTGAATCGCTCTAGCTACCGACGGCTGGGGACAACTCCCCTCCGTCTCCGATAAGGATTGAACTTGCCGCGGTTCTTGGAACCGCGGCAGTCGTCTTAGTGCATGAACACCGATCTCAGCCAGGCAAGAATGCCCGAGCCTGGAGAGATGGCCGCGCGAACGCGGGACGCCGCCCAGCGTGCCGGCAGATTGGCGCCGACATGGCAATGGCAGACGACCTCGTGCAGTTGCCAGTCGCTGAGTTCGAAGAAGCGCTTTGCTTCGCCGTAGGTGTCGTCCTTCAGGCCCTGAGCACGAAAGATCGGGTCTTCGAAGGCGACAGTAATCGGCGATCCGGTGGAACGCATCTTTTCGCGCACGTCGGGTGTGGCGTATTCGGTGCCCGCAAGCGCCATAAGGCGCCGGCCGGGATCCTGCTCGAGAAGTTGCGCCCAGCGTTCGAGGCGTTGGCCACGACTGGCGATGAGAACCGCTGCTTCAGCATGAACGTCGGCAACGGCATTGAGTTGGTCTACGGTTTGGTGCTTCAAGGCCGCCTCCTATGTCGGCAGATGATCACCCGCCCCGCAAACGGAACTAAGGCGCTGCATGGCGCCGGCAAGGGCGAAATGGGCGACGGGAAATCATTTGATCGTCATTCGTGTCCGACCCCGCCGAAGCGCGGCGGGATCGCTGTGGAACCATCCCCGGTCGAGGCCGTTCTGCCATGCGTCAGCCGCCGGTGATCAGGTGTCGATGAAGCGTCGGATGAGGCGGCTCTACCCATCATGTTCTGGTCGGGCAGATACCGGTTGCCCAAACCGCATCTCGCGGACTGCTCTGCCAGCGCAACGAGGGACCACCTTATGGCTATTCTCCCCACTCCCGACCCCACGCCAACGCCGGTCCCCACGCCGCCGCCGTTTCCCGACCCAAAACCGATGCGCGAACCAGATCCGGAGAGGCTGCCGGACGAGGAACCCGTTCCCAATCCGGATGAGAACGACGTGCCTCCCAAGCACTCGGGTGCGCTCGGTGCAGGGCCACGAGGCCATATCGGTGCGGGACATCATCGATGAGGCCGACCTCGGCCGCTCGGCTGATTGGCCACACGTCGGCCGGTCGCGCCGCCCCGCATTGTAAAGCGGATTGAACGATTCAAAGCACCAAGCCGGCGTCTATTCAAACCGCGCCGGCGTCCAGGCTCCTCCAGCCGTGTTCGACTCCACTGCCGCCGCCACGAACTTCACACCACGAGCGCCGTCGACGACGTCCGGTACCTGCGCCGCGCGCCCAACATCGACCGCAGTGCCCGCTCGATGCGCGCGGATGATGTCGGCGGCATCGCGGTAGAAATTGGCGAAGGCCTCGATATAGCCCTCGGGATGCGCCGCCGGCATGCGCGAGACGCGCCGGGCTTCCGCCGTCGAGCCGTGGCCGCCGCGCACCAGCGTGCGTGCCTCCTCGCCATACGGCGCAAGGCGCAGTTCCTCCGGCCGCGTGCCCGACCATTCGAGCCCGGCCCGGTCGCCATAGATGTGCACCGAGAGATCGTTGTAGTGGCCGGGCGAAGTCTGGCTGGCGAGGATGGTGCCGCGCGCCCCGCCGGTCCAGCGCACCAGGACATGCGCGTTGTCGTCGAGGCGACGACCTGGCACGGAGGTAAAAGGTCCGCCGATACGGCGTCAGCCTCGAAGCCAGAGATGAAGCTCGCCAGGTTGAAGGCGTGCACGCCGATGTCGGCAAGCACCGCCGATTGCCCCGCGCGCGCAGGGTCGGTGCGCCATTCGGCCTGCTTCTGGCCTTGCGCGTCGATCGGCTGCGTCAGCCAGTCCTGGATGTAAGCGCCGTGCACCGACACGATGCGGCCGAGTTCGCCCGCTGCCACCATTTCGCGCGCCTGCCGCGCCATGGCGTAACCGGTGTTGTTCAATGTGACGAGGAAGCGGCGCTTCTTGGCTTTCGTCAGCGCCACCAACGCCTCAGCTTCGGCAAGCGTCGTCGACAGCGGCTTGTCGCAGATGACGTCGATGCCGGCTTCCAGAAAAGCAGTGGCGATCGGCGCACGCAGATGGGTGGGCGTGACGATGACCACCGCCTCGATGCCGTCCGTCCGCGCCGCTTCGGCCTTTGCCATCGCATGGTAGTCAGCATAGCTGCGCTTCGGCGCGATGCCGATCTCGGCGGCCGATGCCGCGGCGTTTTCGGCATCCGAAGACAGCGCACCCGCCACCAGCGCGATTTGGTCGTCGAGCCGTATGGCCAACCGATGAACCGCGCCGATGAAGGCGTTGCGGCCGCCTCCAACCATGCCGACCGTCAGGCGTTTGCGTAAGGTTCCGTCAGCGGTTGCGTAGACCATGGTTCGAGTCCTCCCGGATGCCGTCCAGCGCTGGGACTATAGGGGGCGCCCCGCCAATTTCGAACAGGCTTTCCAAATTTTGTTTTGTAAAACGATCGTGCCGCACTAGCCTTGTGCGAGACCGGTGGAGGAGGGTTCGGATGGTGAAGCGTCGCATGGCTACCCGCCGGCTTGTCGAGGCGATGGAAGCAAGACAATCGCTTCAGGTTTTGAATTCTCCCCTTTTTCCAACCGTCGGCGACTGGCGATCTTCACCGCAAGTTGGGGGCGCCTCAGGTACAACAGCTCGAATCCGGTGCATCTGATGAGCGGCGCACGAACCTCACCCGGCGAGCGCGTTCCCCGCAAACGCGGCCGTTCGCTGGCGGCACTTGGCTACACGAAACCACAAACCTATGAGGAGCTGCGCGCGGTGCTCTCTTCCGGCACCGTGCATTTCCCGAAAAGGATGCGCCAGGTCGCCATCTTCCTATGGCAGCATCCCAGCGACGTTGCGCTCGGCACCATCGCCCAGGTGGCGGCGCAGGCAGGCGTGCAGCCCTCGACGCTGGTACGCTTCGCGCAGATCTTCGGCTATGCCGGCTTTTCCGACTTCCAGGGCCTGTTCAAGGACCATTTGAAAGGCTCCTGGCCGGAAGGACGCACGCGCGACAACAAGGAACCGGCAGCAGCCGAACCCCACGCCGACTTGCATTTCCTCAACGGCATGGTCGGCGCCTCGCAGGCTTCGCTCAACCGCATCGGCAATGGTGTCGACACCGACAGCTTCGAGAAGATGGCCGACCTGCTGGCGGGAGCCGAGCTGATCTATGTCATCGGCAGCAAGTGCGCTTTCCCGGTCACCACCTATCTGTCGCTGACGCTGTCGCAACAGGGCGTGCGCAACGTGTTGGTCGACAATGTCGGCTCGACCGCGCTCGATCAGGTCGGCTGCATAAGCCAGCGCGACGCGGTGCTCGCCGTTTCCTTCAGCCCTTACAACTCGATTACGCCAGACCTGGTCGCCCTCGCCCATGATCGCGGAGCACGCATCGTCGCCATCACCGACAGCACCTTCTCACCGCTGGTGAAACTCTCCGACACCTGGCTGGAAGTGGTGGAACAGGACTTCGCAGGCTTCCGCTCGCTCGCCGCTTCGCTCGCCGTCGGCATGGCTTTGGTCCACGGCGTCGTCGCGCGGCGGACAGGTTGATCGGCGCAGTTGACTGCAAGGAACTGTCGTTCCATATTCGAGAAAATAGAAACTTTGTTCCAGGAGGAGGAATGGAGGTTCGGCTCGACGGCAAGGTCTTGTTGATCACCGGTTCGACCCAAGGCATCGGCCGCGCGATTGCCTGGACGGCCGCCCGTTCCGGCGCCGAAGGTTTGCTGATCACCGGCCGCAACCGGCAGCGCGGCGACGCGGTCGCGGCGGAACTGTCGGCGATCGGGGCGCCGTCCGCTTTCCTGGCAGCCGACCTCGGCGTCCCGGAGACTCCGGCCCTGCTCGCCGCCGCATGCACCGAGCGCTTCGGCCGCATCGACGGGCTGGTCAATGCAGGGGCTCTGACCGACCGGGCCTCCTTCGTCGATGCCGGCCTCGACGACTGGACATCATTGTTCGCCGTCAATGCGCGTGCGCCTTTCTTCCTGATGCAGGCGGCGATCGCCGACATGAAAAAGCGCGGACAAGGCGGCGCCGTCGTCAACATCCTGTCGATCAATGCGCATTGCGGCGCCCCGGATCTCGCCGTCTATTCCGCCACCAAGGGCGCCCTGGCGACGCTGACCAAGAATGCCGCCAACGCGCACCGCTTCGATCGCATCCGCGTCAACGGCATCAATGTCGGCTGGACCGACACGCCCGCCGAACGCGTCATGCAGGCCGAAACGCTCGGCCACGGCCCGGGCTGGCTAGACGCGGCCAATGCCGCGCAGCCCTTCGGCCGGCTACTCTCCGTTACCGACGTAGCGAACCTCGCCGTCTTCCTGCTTTCCGACGCGGCCGGGCCGATGACCGGCGCGCTGATCGACCAGGAGCAATGGGTGATCGGAGCGAACCGGTGAGCATCTCACCCTCCGCCAATCTCGGCCCCGCCCTGCTCGGCGGCCTGCCGCCTGAAGTCCGCAAACCGGCTTACGCTCGCTCGGCGCTGCAGCCGGGCATTGCCCATATCGGCGTCGGCGCCTTTCACCGCTGCCACCAGGCCGAATACACGGATGACCTCCTGGCGGATGATTTCGATCGCTGGGGGCTCGTCGGCATCAACATCCGGCCTCCCGTGCTCGCCGCGACGCTCGGCCGGCAGGACGGCCTCTATACGCGGCTCATCCGTCAGAACAACGAGGTCGAGGCCCGCGTCATCGGCAGCATCGTCGGTGTGGTCGACAGCCAGCACAGCGCCGCGCCCGCACTCGAGGTGCTCGCCTCACCCGAAATCGAGATGATCACGATGACGGTGACCGAAAAGGGCTATTGCCACATCCCGTCGAGCGGCGCGCTCGACCTAGACCATCCCGACATTGTCCACGACCTCGCCAACCCTGAGGCCCCGCGCAGCGTGCCCGGCATCCTGGCACGAGCGCTTGAGCTGCGCATGGGCTCGCATGGCCGCCCGGTGACGCTGCTTTCCTGCGACAACATCCCGGCCAACGGCACTATCCTCGGCAATGTCGTGGGGACATTCGCCGAGCGGCGCGGCAACGGCTTGGCGGACTGGATCGCAGCCAACGTCGCCTTCCCCTCGGCCATGGTCGACCGCATCGCGCCTGCAACGACCGAGAACGATATCGAGACGGTCGAGCAGCGCTTCGGCTATCGCGACAGCGCCGTCGTCGTCGGCGAGCGCTTTCGGCAATGGGTGATCGAGAACCGCTTCGCCGGCCGCGTGCCGCGCTGGGACCGCAGCGGCGCCGCTTTCGTAGACGAC
>NZ_RZSR01000329.1:0-5660 GCF_004023265.1 Mesorhizobium sp. M1A.F.Ca.IN.020.06.1.1 | reverse complement strand
AGTCGGCGCTCGTTCTCAATTTCAGCCATCGCAGCGAGCATGGCTTCATCTCAACTGAATTCCATACCGAGACCGGGCCGTTCACGCAGGTGCCGCTGCCGGGCAAGCGCTCCAGTCTCGTCTGGGTGGTGAAGCCGGAAACGGCACAGGAACTGGCCGCGCTCGACGATGCCATGCTGTCTGTTCGGGTCGAAGAGCAAATGCAGTCCATGCTCGGCCGGGTCTCGGTCGAGCCCGGCCGCCAAGTCTACCCGCTTTCGGCGGCCTCGCCTGGTCGGTTCGCGCAAAACCGTGTGGCGCTTGTCGGCGAGGCTGCTCATGTCTTCCCGCCGATCGGGGCACAAGGCCTCAATCTCGGCATCAGGGATATCGACGATCTAATTGGAATCGCCAGCGAAAATCGCGACGATCCCGGGTCGAGGCTGAGCCTTGCCGCCTACGACACGCGGCGCCGTCCGGACATCCTGGCGCGCAGCAGTGCGGTGAACTTGCTCAACATGTCACTGCTGTCCGACATGCTCCCGGCGCAGCTTGCGCGCAGCGCCGGCCTCAACGTGCTGGGCAGCTTCGCGCCGCTGCGCGCCTTCTTCATGCGCGAAGGCCTGCGGCCGGGAAGCGGTTTTCGGGCGCTCGCCGGCGGCTTCAGGAAACAGGCCGCGCGCTGAGGCACATTTGCAAACTACCGCTTTCGGCCGAGCATTGCGCCTGCCGATAGGTAGCTTGGTGGCCAGGGCGTCGGTAAAGCATTGCATTGGAGCAACGTCTGCGCCAAATCGTACCAAGCCGAAAGTCGGGGTCGATTTTTGAGCGCGTGACGTGTAGATTCAAGACCTTAGGCGCCCTGTGCGCGCAAGCCGCTGCGGCGCCTCGGGACCGAAGTGGTGAGTGCGATGAAGACGGCCAAATTCGCGATCGGACAAGTTGTTCGCCACCGGCTGTTTCCGTTCCGTGGCGTGATCTTCGACGTCGATCCGCAATTCGCCAACACCGAAGAATGGTATGAAGCGATCCCGGCGGACATGCGTCCAAGCAAGGACCAGCCTTTCTATCACCTTCTCGCCGAGAACTCCGAGACAGAGTACATCGCTTATGTATCCGAGCAGAACCTGCTCGAGGACCGGTCGGGCGAGCCGGTGCGGCACCCGCAGATCGGCGAGATGTTCGACAAGCTGCCCGACGGGCGCTACGAGCCGAAAGGTCACTCGAAACACTGAGGGCTGAACAAGCGACAATAAAAAAGCGGGGCGCCTGCCCCGCTCGCTTTTTAGCATGCTGGAGAAACGCTCCAACAATCAGTTGGCGGTCTTCGCCTTGTCCTGCTCTTCCTTAAGCTTCTTGGCGAAGTCCTGGTTGTTCTTGGCGACAAAGTCCTGCAGTTTCTTTTGGCGGTCCTCGATGTCCGACTGCTGCAGCGGCGGGCCGTCATAGGCGCCGCTGAAGCCCGTCAGCGCAACCTTGATCGGGTTCGGCTGGTTTTGGAAATTGACCGAGGTGAGCGTGATCTGCTGGCCCTTCTTGAAGGACGCGACAAGCTGGTCGGTCAGCGGCACTTCGGCCACGCAGCGATCCGGGAAGCAGATCACATAGTCGAGCTTCTGCGCCTTGCCGGAATCGATCTGCAGGCCGATGCCCGGAGGAACGAGACGGCCGGTCGGCACCGTCACCTGGAACACCTTACGGTTCACTTTGCCCTTGAGCTCGATCAGGCTGACGCCGGTGACGAGCTGGCCATTGCCGGCCGTGACGATGTTCTGCACGTTGCAGATATCGACGTCTTCCTGCTTGGTGCAGGCCTTGAACCAGCCCTGCGGAATCTGCGGCGGCTGCTGCGCGGAAGCGGTGAAAAGCCCGGCGCCCAGAACGCCGACCACGCCTGCGGCCAGCACCGAAAGGCGATACGCGTTGCTCGTCATATGGTGCACTTTCCTCTCAAATGATCCCGGGGACCGGCTTCTTCCTGCCGTGTGGTCCCGCTACCTGTTGCCCAAATGAGGCAACAGCATGACTTCGGAGCGCGTGTTACACTGCCAGCGGCGCCGAATCCAGCCCGGTTTCCGCGTTTTCTTGCCGCGTTCTCCTGCCCTGGACGGGCCTCATCGGCGATGCGTCGACTGAACCCAAGCGACCGGCGCGCGCCGATTCAATCGGGGAGCGAAATGCTCTAGGGTGCATGTCGAATCACCAAGCTGCCCGGCAAGGAGACGGTCATGGACCGCGTTCTCGTTCGGCTGATCGCCGCGACCTCGTTTCTGGCCCTCTCGCTGCTTCCGGCTTTGTCGGAACCGAAGCACGGCATCGCCATGCAGGGCGAGCCGGCGCTGCCTGCGGACTATACACATTTCGACTACGTCAATCCCGACGCGCCGAAGGGCGGCAGCGTCACCTATTGCGTCGTCGGCAGTTTCGACAATCTCAACCCCTTCATCCTGAAGAGCCTGCGCACCACCGCGCGCGGCATGATCGACACGGTCTACGGCAACCTGGTCTTCGAGCCGTTGATGCAGCGCAACTACAACGAGCCCTTCAGCCTCTACGGCCTGCTCGCCGACAGCGCCGACATGGACCCGGATCGCAAGAGCATCGAGTTCCACCTCGATCCCAATGCCAAATGGTCGGACGGCCAGCCGGTGACGCCGGAGGACGTGCTGTTCACCTACGATGTGTTCAAAGACAAGGGCCGCCCGCCTTACAGCGATCGCATGAGCATGATCGCCAGGCTGGAGAAGACCGGCGACCACAGCGTGAAGTTCACCTTCAACGAAAAGGCCAATCGCGAATTTCCGCTGATCGTCGCGCTGACGCCGATCATCCCCAAGCACGCCTTCGACAAGGAGACCTTCGACAAGACCTCGCTGAAGCCGCTGATCGGCAGCGGCCCCTATACCGTGGACAAGGTGCAGCCTGGACAGCGCATCGTGTTCAAGCGCAATCCCAATTATTGGGGCAAGGACATCCCATCTAAGCGCGGCTTCGACAATTTCAACCAGATCACCATCGAGTATTTCCTCAACGCCAACGCCAAGACGGAAGCGTTCAAGAAAGGCATCTGCGCCCTCGACGACGAGACCGATCCGGTCAAGCGCGACCGCGATATCGACTTCCCGGCCTTTCGCAAGGGTGATGTGAAGCAGGAATATTTCAACACCGGTATTCCGCCCGTGGTGACGGGCTTCCTGTTCAACACCAGGCTGCCGAAGTTTTCCAATCCGGTCGTGCGGCGCGCCCTCGGCATGCTCTACGACTTCGAATGGGCCAACAAAAACCTGTTCGCCGGCAAGTTCAATCGCACCATGAGCTTCTGGCAGAACTCCGAGCTGTCCGCGCTCGGCCATCCCGCCGACGACCGGGAGAAGGCGCTGCTTGCCCCCTACCCCGGTCGCGTCCCTGCCGAGGTGATGGACGGCACCTGGCGGCCGCCGGTCACCGACGGCTCCGGCCAGGACCGCAAGGTGCTGCGAGCGGCTTTCGAGCTCCTGAAAAGCGCTGGCTATCACGTAGAGGACGGCCGGATGGTCGACCCTGAAGGCAATCCGTTCGGCTTCGAGATCATGACGTCATCGCAGGACGAGGAGCGGCTTGCGGCTCTCTATCAGCGCACGCTGGAGAAGATCGGCATCGATGTAACCATCCGCGGCCTCGACGGCGATCAAATCCAGTCGCGCAAGCAGCGCTTCGACTTCGAGGTGCTGATCGGCACAAGCGGTTTCAACAATTCGCTCTCGCCCGGCAGCGAGCAGGTGGGGCGCTGGGGATCCGTCGCCGCCAAGCAGGAGGGTTCATTCAACCTGGCCGGCGTCGCCGATCCCGCGGTCGACGCGGCGATCAACGCGATGCTGAATGCCCGCACGAAGGAAGACTATGTCGCTGCGGTGCGCGTTCTCGATCGGCTGCTGATATCGGGCAACTACATGGTGCCCATGCAATACAACACGCAGCAGTGGCTGGCTTACTGGAGCTACCTGGAACATCCGCAAAAGACGCCCATATTCGGCTATCAGCTGCCGACATGGTGGCGAAAGCCCAACTGACGCGATCCCCCGCCTGACACCGACCAAGCAAGGAGACGAGCATGAGCGCGGAGAACTCGATCACAATCGATGTGGTGTCGGATGTCGTCTGTCCCTGGTGCTTCATCGGCCAGAAGCGGCTGGACAGGGCGATCGCCGCTGCCGCCGATATCGACGTGCACGTGCGCTGGCGGCCGTTCCAGCTCGATCCGACCATTCCGCAAGGCGGCATGGGTCGCCGCGAATACATGCTGGGCAAATTCGGCAGCGAGGAACGCATCCATCAGATCCATGCGCGCATTGAGCCGCTCGGCGAGGCGGAAGGCATCCATTTCGCCTTCGGCGCCATCAAGGTCGCTCCCAACACGCTGGACGCCCACCGCGTTATCCGTTGGGCGGGGCCTGCCGGCGAGGACGTGCAGAACCGGCTGGTGCGACGCCTCTTCCAGCTGAATTTCGAGGAAGGCGCCAATCTCGGCCACCATGCCGTCCTAACCGAAGCCGCCCGCGAAGCCGGCATGGACGGCTCCGTGGTCCAGACGCTGCTGCCGACGGATGCCGATGTCGAGGCGGTGCGCAACGAAATCGCCACCGCCTCGCGCATGGGCATCACCGGCGTGCCCTGTTTCCTGCTCGAAGCCAAATATGCCGTTATGGGCGCGCAGGACGCCGACACGCTGGCCGATGCTATCCGCCAGGTCGCTGCGGCCAAGGCGCGCGGTGAGCTCGAAACGGCGGACTAGACCAAGTTCGCATCACCCCTCCGCCCAGCCGACGCGGAAGCCCGTGATGACTGCTGAGAGAGATTCCCGCGGTCTACGGCGGTTGATTCGAGGTAACCCCAGGTCTCCTGAAGGGACTTTTCGAGCCCTTCAACCATGGACCGGCCGCGCATCGGGCTGAATATTCCTTCACAAAACCGTGTTTTTGGCTTCCCCTGGGGAAAGTCCTTTCCAGCCGAAACTCTGTTCCCAACCGGCTGAACCAAAACACGAATTCCCCTCCGATAGATATCAGCCGGCAAAGCTTTTCTGTTGCCTTCATGCCACGGCCGGTAACCCTGTTCCCATTCGGAGGAAGAAAATTAATGGAAAATGATCAATTGGTGTTACCATGTGTAACAAAACAGGAAAGGTTCGGGCGGGATCGTGATTCGGGTCGGTAGACCGCGACGTACAGTACCGGAGCAAACATCCAGCGAGGCGGCAAGGCCCTCGCCCCTGACGCCGGTATCGTCGATGCGCACATTCTGGGGGCTGATGCGAGCCTACTGGTTCTCCGACCGGTGGAAGGAAGCCTGGACCCTCACCCTCGTCATCGCGCTGCTGACAGCGCTCTCCAGCAAGGCTGGCGTGTGGTTTGCCATGGCATCGGGCGAGCTGGTGAATTCGATCGCCTTCTTCCACGACGCCGCCAATATCAATCCGCTCCAGACGCTTCTGACCAATGCCGGCATATTGGTGCTGTTGGTCGTGCTCAAGGACGCCGGCTTCACCGGAGTGCGAAATCTCGTTTCCGCAACCTTGCATCGCAAATGGCGGGGCTGGCTGAACAGCCAATTCAACCAAGCGCTGCTCGACGGCAACCATACCCATTTCCATGCCCAGCATGGCTCGGTTGCCGGCGGTATCGTCGCTCCCGACAACATCGACC
>NZ_RZSR01000328.1:0-5680 GCF_004023265.1 Mesorhizobium sp. M1A.F.Ca.IN.020.06.1.1 | reverse complement strand
CCGGCGGCTGGCGCCAGGCCCAGCCGATGAAGGCGGCGGCCTGGGCGGCGTCCATCGCTTCCGAAATGCCGAACAAGGGCACCATGCCGCGCGCCATCAGCCCGGCGGTATATTCCTCCGGCAGGTTTTCCGGCAGCGAGGAGACGATCGCGCCCTGCGCCCTGTTGGTCTTCAGCGCCGCCTCGAAGGCACGCAGCGTCGCCCACCAGTCGGTGTCCGAGCAGCGGTCGGGGCGCGGGAAGTCGAGCACCAGCATGTTGAGGTCGAAGCCGCCCGACACCATGGCAGTGAAGGTGGCCGTCATCGCCGGCTCGTTGTTCCAGATGAAGGTGTGGTAGTCGAGCGGATTGGCGACCGCGACCAGCGGCCCGAGCGTCGATTTGACATGCGCGCGATGCTCGGCGCTTAGCGTCGGGAAATGCACCCAGCGTCCTTCCGCGCTGTCGGCCATCACGGAGGCTTCGCCGCCCGAGCAGCTCATCGACGACAGTCTGTAGCCGGGCAGCGGCCCGGTGATGTGCAAGAGCTTCAACGCCTCGATGAAGGCCGGTATGGAATCGACGCGCGCGATGCCCAGCCGCTTCAGGAACGCGCCCGAGGCGGCATCCGAACCGGCAAGCGACGCGGTATGGGAAACCGTCGCCTGCCGCGCCTGTTCCGAGCGGCCGACCTTCATGGCGATGATCGGCTTCTTCAGCTCGCGGGCTCTCGCCGCCAATCGCTCGAAGCCGGCCACGGAATCGAAGGCCTCGATATGCAGGCCAAGCGACGTGACGCGCTCGTCCTCGATCAGACCGAGCGCCATTTCGGAAAGGCCGGTCTGCGCCTGGTTGCCGGCCGTCATCAGGAACGCGATCGGCAGACCGCGCTTCTGCATCGTCATGTTGATGGCGATGTTGGACGATTGAGTGATGATGGCGACGCCCTTGCCGCCCTCGGCCAGTCTGATCCCGCCATGCTGATCGGGCCACAAAAGCGCGCCGTCGGCATAGTTGATCAGGCCATAGCAGTTCGGGCCGATGATCGGCATCTCACCCGCGGCGGCGACCAGCTCGGCCTGCAGCCGCTCGCCGTCCTCGTCATAGGCCTCGGTCTCGAGGAAGCCGGCGGCAAAGCAGACGGCGCCGCCGGCGCCGCGCTCGGCCAATGCCTTGACCACTTCGATGGTGAGATGCCGGTTGACCCCAACAAAGGCGGCGTCCGGCGCGCCGGGCAAGTCGGCGACGGAACGGTAGGCCTTGCGGCCTGCGACCTCGTCTTTAGTCGGGTGCACCGGCCAGATTTCGCCGGCAAAGCCCATCTTGATTGATTGCGCGACGACGGCGGCGGCCTGCGCCCCGCCGAACACGGCGATCGATTTCGGGCGCAGGAGACGTTCGAGTTTATGCATGGTCATCTTTTCATTTGAGCACGATCGTTGCCAAAACCGGATCCCGGTTTTGGCGGATCATGCTCTAAGCCCCGAACGGGCGCAGCAACGCCCGCGAAATAATATGTCGCTGAATCTCCGAAGTGCCTTCCCAGATGCGCTCGACGCGCGCGTCGCGCCAGATGCGCTCCAGCGGCAGATCGTCCATCAGCCCCATGCCGCCATGGATCTGGATCGCCTCGTCGGCGACGAAAGCCAGCATCTCGGTAGCCTTCAGCTTGGCCATCGCCATGTCCTGATCGGTGACGGTGCCCTGATCGTACTTCCAGCCGGCTTCGAACACCATCAGGTCAGCGGCCTTCAACTCCGTCGCCATATCGGCGAGCTTGAACGACACACCCTGGAACTTGCCGATCTGCTGGCCGAACTGCTGGCGCTGCGCGGCATATTCGATGGCATGCGAAAGCGCGCGCTCTGCGCGGCCGAGGCAGGTGGCGCCGACCTGCAGGCGCGTGGCGCCGAGCCATGAATTCGCCACCTCGAAGCCCTTGTGCACTTCGCCGAGCACCTGGGAAGCCGGCAGCCGGCAGTCGTCGAATTCGAGGATCGAGTTGGTGTAGCCGCGATGCGAGACGTTGCGGTAGCCGTCGCGCACCGTGAAACCCTTGGTGCCCTTGTCGACGAAGAAGGCGGTGATCTTCTTGCGCTTGCCGCGCGGCGAATCCTCTTCGCCCGAAGCCATGAATACGATGGCAAAGTCGGCGATGTCGGCGTGGCTGATGAAGTGCTTGGTGCCGTTGAGCACCCAGTCCGAGCCGTCCTGGACCGCGGTCGCCTTCATGCCGCGCAGGTCGGAGCCGGCGCCGGGCTCGGTCATCGCCAGGCAGTCCCACTTTTCGCCGCGGATGCAGGGGAAGAGATATTTTTCACGCTGCTCCGGCGTGCCGGCGAGCAGGATGTTGGACGGGCGCGCCACGCAGGTCCAGTGCAGCGCGTAATTGGCGCGGCCAAGCTCCTTCTCGTAGAGCAGCCAGCTCACCGTATCGAGGCCGGCGCCGCCGACATCGGCCGGCATGTTGGCGGCGTAGAGCCCGGCCGCGATCGCCTTCGCCTTCAATTCGTCGATCAGCTCGCGGCGCAGTTCGCCGGTGCGTTCCACCTCGCGCTCATGCGGGTAAAGCTCGTTCTCGACAAAGGCACGCGTCGTCTCGACGATCAGTTTTTGTTCTTCCGAAAGACCGAAATGCATCGCCTCAGCCCTTCTTCTTGCTTGTTTTCGCCTTGTCGGCCTTCGTGGGCTTCTCGGCCTTTGCGGGCTTCGCCATCTTCTTCGCCGGCTTGGCGGCTTTTGCTTTGTCGCCTGCCTTGGCGGCCGGCTTCGCCGCCAGCTTGGCCAACTGCCTGGTATAGTCCTTGTGAAGCGCGCCGGCGCCCCAGCCCTTGCCCTTGTTCTGCTTCGACAGCGCATCCATGATGGCGACCAGATTGTCGTCGCGGATCTTTTCAAGCTCGCGGATCGAGAGGCCGTTTGCCTGCTCGTCCGACTGCGTGGCGATCAGGTCGACCAGCTCGTCGTTGAACTCCGGCACGTCCATCAGCTTGGTCCACGGCCATTTCAGGCAAGGTCCGAACTGCGCCATGAAGTGGCGCATGCCGGCTTCGCCGCCGGCGACGCGGTAGACCTGGAACATGCCCATTTGAGCCCAGCGCAGGCCGAAGGAATAGCGCATGATATCGTCGAGTTCCTCGACGGTGCAGATGCCGTCCTTGACCAGCCACAGCGCCTCGCGCCACGCGGCCTCCAGGAGGCGATCGCCGACGAAGGCCTCGATTTCCTTGCGCACCACCACCGGCTTCATGCCGATCGAGGCGTAGATCTCCTTGGCGACCTCGATCGCCTCGGGAAAAGTCTGGTGGCCGCCGACGATCTCGACCAGCGGCAGAAGATAGACCGGGTTGAACGGGTGCCCGACGACCAGCCGCTCCGGGTGCTTCTTCATCGCCACCTGCATGTCAGTCGGCTTGATGCCAGAGGTCGAGGAGCCGATTATGGAGTTGGCCGGCGCATGGGCGTCGATCTCGGCCAGCACTTTGTGCTTGAGGTCGAGCCGCTCCGGCACGCTCTCCTGGATGAAGTCGGCATCCGCTACCGCCTCGCCGATCGTCTTGGCGAAGGTGAGCTTGCCTTCCTTGGGCAGGCCGCCGGGCAGCATCTGCTTGTAAGCGCGGCGTGCGCCCTTCATCACCTCGCCGACTTTGCGCGACGCCTCGGGATCGGGATCGAAGATCGAGACATCGATGCCGTTCAAGAGCAGGCGCGCCACCCAGCCGGCGCCGATGACGCCGCCGCCGATGGCGGCCGCCTTGTTGATGATGCTCATGGTCAGGCTCCGGTTCTGGTCTTGGCTGTTTCGGGATCGGAAAGCGGCACGCGCTCGCCGGCGCGGATCACGGCCGGGTCGTAAGCTTTGCGCGCGAAGACTTCGAGCACGAGGGGCCGGAAGAACTCGATCGGCAGCGTCTCGTAGTCGGGATCGAAGCTCGACTGGTCCCAGCGCTCGCAGAACCGGTCGCAATCGTCGAAATAGAGATGGCCGGCGAAGCGATCGCGGGCATGCTGGTTGCCGCCCAAATGATGCGCGTAATAGAGGCGCTGGAAGTCGCCGTGCTTTTCGACAACCCAGGTGCATTGCTCGCGCACGAACGGCTTCAGGATGGTGGCGGCATATTCGTCATGATTGTAGGGCGCGTATATGTCGCCGATGTCGTGCAGCAGCGCGGAGACGATCCAGTCAGTGTCGGCGCCGTCGCGCCAGGCGCGCGTCGCCGCCTGCAGCGAATGGCCGAGCCGGGTGATCTTATAGCCGGACAAACCTTCGTCCAGCTGCACCAGCGCGGAAAGCAGCCGATCCCCCGTCCTGGCGGCATAGTCGATCTCGTGGGCGGTCAGGAATTCATAGTCTTCCTTGTCGCCGTCCTTCATCGCGGTGAATTTGACGGTAGCCATCTCGACCTCCCGCTTTTCAATGTTGTTTGAGCATGATCTTTTCCGAACCGCAGGTCAGCGAAGCAAAAACCGGTTCCCACTTTTCGGGGTCATGCTCATGCCGCGATCGGAGCCCGCTTGGTGAGGTTAAGCTTCTTGCGCACTTCCTCCGGTCCGAGCACGCGCGCACCGAGATTGGAGACGATGCTCACCGCGCGCTCGACGAGCTGCGCATTGGTCGCCAGCACGCCCTTGTCCAGCCACAGATTGTCTTCCAGCCCGACACGGACATTGCCGCCGGCCAGCACCGCCGCCGCGACATAGGCCATTTGGTTGCGGCCGATCGAGAAGGCCGACCAGTTCCAGGTCGACGGCACGTTGTTGACCATCGCCATGAAGGTGTTGAGGTCGTCCGGCGCGCCCCAAGGCACACCCATGCACAGCTGCACCAGCGCATCCGGCTTCAGCACCTGTTCCTCGACCAGCTGCTTGGCGAACCACAAATGCCCGGTATCGAAAGCCTCGATCTCGGGCTTCACGCCGAGCGCCGTCATCATGCCGCCCATGGCGCGCAGCATGCCGGGCGTGTTGGTCATCACATAGTCGGCTTCGGCGAAGTTCATCGTGCCGCAATCAAGCGTGCAGATCTCCGGCAGGCACTGGCGCACATGCTCCATGCGGTTGGTGGCGCCGCCCATGTCGGTGCCCTTCTCGTTGAGCGGCAGCGGCGCTTCCGGCGAGCCGAACACCATGTCGCCGCCCATGCCGGCGGTGAGGTTCAGCACCACATCCACGTTCGCCTCGCGGATGCGCTCGGTGACCTCGCGGTAGAGATGGACGTCGCGCCTCGGCTTGCCGGTCTCGGGGTCGCGCACATGGCAATGGACGATCGCAGCACCCGCCTTGGCGGCCTCGATCGCCGAATCGGCGATCTGCTTGGGCGAGCGCGGCACGTTCGGGCTGCGGTCCTGCGTCCCGCCGGAACCGGTCACGGCACAGGTAATGAAAACCTCACGGTTCATCGCGAGCGGCATCGTCTTTCCTCCCAAATTCGATCAGCCATTGATGAAGCCGGAAACCGGCTTTGCTATGACGACCTGCGCCGAAGCTGGCCAAGCATGACCGACTTGCCGGAAACTGTTTTGCGTTTTACGAAGGCGCCATGACTAAAAGCGAAAAGCCGACGATCTTTCGCGCCGAGCGGGAAACCCTCAAGGTGACGTTTCTGGTGTTCTCGGGCTCGTCGATCATGTGCGTGGCCTCGGCGGTCGACCCGCTGCGCGCCGCCAACCGCATTTCCGGCGAGACTGTGTTCGACTTCAAGC
>NZ_RZSR01000327.1:0-5687 GCF_004023265.1 Mesorhizobium sp. M1A.F.Ca.IN.020.06.1.1 | reverse complement strand
GGTGGCGATCAGGTAGGGAACCGGGTTGCGCCGGATGACGCGGGTGACGTGGACGACGATCGGCGCCATCACCAGGCAGATCGCGTCATTGACCAGAAAGGCCGAAAGTACTCCGGTCAGAAGCGTCACCATGACGAGCAGCATGAAGGGCGCGTGCGCATGCTCAATAGCGAAGCCGCCGAGCGCCCGGAACGCGCCGGACACTTTCAGATGCGCGACCACGATCATCATGCCGAGCAAAAGCGTGATCGTGTCGAAATTGATGGCGCGGTAGGCATCCTCCATGCCGATCGCGCCGATCGCGATCATGGCGGCGCCACCGAGCAGCGCGATGCCGGCGCGATCCAGCCTGAAGCCCGGAATACGGCCGACGGCAACGCCGGCATAAGTGGCTACCAGGATGAAAAGCGCTCCCGCACCGGTCCATGTCATTGCAGGAAATCCCGTTGCCTGCCCGCGCCCGACGGAATCTGCTCGGGCGCCCTTTGCCGGACGAGCTTTAGCAACGGCAGCGCAAAGGGAAAGGGTCGAGGGATGAAACTTTCGTCATCCGCCCGGGGCTTTTATATCTCGGATGGCTAATGTAATGTCTTGAGAAAAACAGGACCGACAATCCAGTCGTTGGGGACTAAATGGATGAACGCGGTCGTTGAAGCGGAGCATCGCGTCTCGCCAAACGAGAATCTGATGCCCTCGGCGGAATGCCGGCGCTGCCATGGCGCCAGGAAAATTTTCATTTGCGACCGCTGGGTCGCCTCCAACGGCCATTGCTGCCCGGAAGGAACGCACCGGCTGAGCTGTCCGGGACACAGTGTGATCTGCCTGGAATGCGGCGGATCGGGAGGCCAGAATGCCTGACCGGGTTCTTACCGACGTCGCGCTGACGGTCGCTTCGTCGTCCGTCCGACCGCGACAAGGCCGGTTGCGCAGACATCCTCATCGGCGTCGTTTTGCTGTTCAAAAGACTTGCGGTGTTCCGGCGGCGAGCCATATTCGTACCGCAAAAGCGATCACTGAAAGCTGGCGCCTCCATGAAAAACCTGACGACCGCCCTTGTAGCCGGCACGATATTATGGACTGCGGGCGCCGCCGATGCGCGGCCCGACACACGCGCCATGACTTGTGGCGAGACGCAGGCGCTGATCCAGCGCCGGCATGCCGCGGTGCTGACCACCGGGCCCAACACTTATGATCGTTTCGTGCGCCAATTCGGCAATGAGTGCGACTGGCCGGAAGTCCCGATGTCGGTCGCGGTTCCGACCCGTGACGGTCCATGCCGCGTCTACCGCTGCGAGGAACCGGTCTTCGACTTTCCCGGTTGAGCGACGTTCCGACCGCGCTGTGGAACAGTTGAGGCAGCATGCGAATTGTACCGGATGGTGACACCAATGTCCCGGCTGCAGGAGGAACGGCCATGTTCGACGATGTCATGCGTAGCGGCAGCTGCCTGTGCGGCGGTGTCCAGTTCCGGGTGACCGGCGAGCCGCTGAGGGTGGGACTTTGCCATTGCAAGGACTGCCGCAAGACCAGCGGATCGGCGTATCAGGCCTTTGCCATATGGCCGCGCCAGGCATTCGAAAGCGCGGGTATCACCAGCACTTATGGCGGGCGAAGCTTCTGTCCAACCTGCGGCAGCCGCTTGCCGTCGGTTCGCGAGGACGAGGCCGAGGTGATGATCGGCAGCCTGGATGTCGTACCGACCGAAGGGCTTGAGCCCAGCTACGAATTGTGGATCGGTCGGCGCGAGCAGTGGTTGCATCCTCTGCCCGAGGCGAGCCAATTCGAGCATGACAGGACCGTCGCTGAGTCGGCGGCCGATGATGCCGAGCCGGAGACCGTGCGCGAGCCGTATCGCAAATCAGCCTAAATGCTGAATGGCAGTAAGGCTTAAGTCGCAGAGCAAGGACGCATCGGTCCAGCGAGCCGGCGCCTATGCCCGTAAACGACCGGACGCTGACCGCGAGGGCCTTGTCTTCTTCTGGAAGTCGGGCATTTTCAACCAACGGTCGGTTTGCCGGCGCGGCAGCGGCCGCTAGCATCCCCGGCGCGGCGAAAACCTTTTGGAGGCCGCTTCGGCCGGCGCGGCTCAGGCAACACCAGCATTGCCGCGCCGGCCTTACAAGATGGACAGTATGTCCAGCCCAGGCGTTGCGTCCGGGCGAATACAACTTTTGATGCTGTTTAAGTTCGAAAGCTTCCTTCTCGCGTGAAGCACTGGCTTCATTTGCGACACGGAAATGAAAATTGTTTCGGCCAGAGAAAATTTTTCACGAAACGTATTTCCTGGATGATGCCAACTATGCGGCGTAGCTATGCAAGCAAGCGGCAGGCCCAATCATTTTCCTGCCTTGTACAAAAACTCACCTTTGTTTCTTTTTGATTTTAAGACATAGTACTGGCGAATCCTGAAACCGAACGGGGCGGTTTTCATGACACTGGCGCCTCAACGCAGCCGCAACCTGCATATGCGGTATCCACCGATCGACGGGTTTTGGACCTGGGACATCAAGCGCGACCGCATCTATGGGGACGCGAATCTGTCCGCTTATTTCGACCTGACGCTCGAGGAGTTCTCGCACGGCGCGCCGCTGGAGCGGTGCATGCAAAGCATAGAGCGGGACGATCGGCCGCGGGTTCGGCTGGCGATCCGCAAGGCGATCGAGCGCAGGTCAGGTTTCCGCGAGGTCTACAAGGTCCGCTCGGAAAAGATGGGGCTGCGCAAAATCCTTGCCGTCGGCCAGTGCTATGTCGATGACATGGGCGAGGCAGCGCTCTATCCCGGCTGGTTCATCGACCTGACGCAGGATGCCGCGGGCGAGGATCACTCGCTGCGCGAAATCCACGACCATGTCGAGCAGGCCAGGGAAATCGCGCAGTCGATCGAGGACGACATGCTTTCCTACCTGCTGGACAACATCGAGGAAGAGATCCTGCAAAGACTTGGCGAGAGATCGAGGAGGCGCAAATCGTCCTGAGGCGATCTTTGTCGGTTTCTTGGCCGGGTTCCGGGCTAGCTTCTGGGCGGAAGCCTGCCGCGCCTGCCGATCTCGGCCGTCACCATGCGCGCGAAATGCGAGTGGGGCGAGCGGCGCTCGATAAGCTTGGCTCGCTCGAGGGCAGCGTCGCCGTAGAATTCGATCAGCACGTTGGCGGCCTTGGCGGCATCGGCCTGCAGCCTGCCGAGATCGGCCTGTCCGCTCCCGCGCGCGGGCTCGCTCCTGGCAATCACGTCAAGCATGGCTTGCAGCTTGTCGGGAGTGCTGCCCTCGTCTTCATGCATATTCGCCATCCGATTGGGGGCGTAAAATATCGACATTTTCGCGCGATGTGCAACAGCTTCATTGATCGAGCGCAGGTGCAACCGGGCGCAGCCTGGCCGCGAGCGAGCCGACAACATTCGTACAAGTATAGTCAGCCAAACTTCCACGCAGACATTGGGGGCACCGATGGACCAGCCGAGCAAAATGGAAAACCTGCAGTTTGCGCAGGGGATCTTGCGCGAGCTTCGCCAGAAGGCTGAGGCCGACGGCGAAAAGCTTCTGACCTATCTCATCGACATGGCTTACCTTGAAGCCAGCGACCGCATCCGAGCCCATTGGATCGGCCATGAAAACGAGAACCGCCGGGCCAAGGGCTAAGGCCACTGTTCCAGCCGGAGCATGCCGGCGAGGTGCGGGCTTGCGCCCGGAACGCAAGAAAGCCCGCCATGCCTTTCGGCACGGCGGGCGGGATCCTGAATGAAGGGCTGCGCAGCCCTATTTTTATGATGCGGCGGCCTTTTCGCGGACGGGAAGCTTCCAGCCCGGCCGGACGAAATGGCAGGTGTAGCCGTTGGGATAGCGCTCCAGATAATCCTGATGTTCGGGTTCGGCCTGCCAGAAGGCACCGGCCGGAGCGAGCTCGGTGACGACCTTGCCCGGCCAGAGACCCGAGGCGTCGACATCGGCGATGGTGTCTTCGGCCACCCGCTTCTGCTCGTCGCTGGTATAGAAGATCGCCGAGCGGTAGCTCATGCCGACATCGTTGCCCTGACGGTTCCGGGTCGTCGGATCGTGGATCTGGAAGAAGAACTCGAGCAGCGTGCGGAAACTGGTCTTGGTCGGATCGAAGACGATCTCGATCGCCTCGGCATGGGTGCCGTGATTGCGGTAGGTTGCGTTCGGCACGTCGCCGCCGCTATAGCCGACACGGGTGGAGATCACGCCGGGCAAGCGGCGGATCAGATCCTGCATGCCCCAGAAGCAGCCGCCGGCAAGGACCGCGCGTTCGGAAGAAGCCATGTCAAACCTCCTTGGATTTCTCCATAAGTGGGGATTGTGGCCCGCTTCTTCCAGCGGCTCAAGCGCCTGGAAAAGGGCGCCTGGAAAAGGGCGCCTGAAAAAGGCGACGGGAATGCGCCTGGAAAAGGGCGACTGGCAGGGAAACTAACCGAACCACGGTGCCCCAGTCTGCGCCGATTGCTCGCCGGTCGGCAAACCGGCGAGCCTTGGTGCTGAGCGCGAGCTTCACTTAGGCCCTTTATCGCCCCTGCCGTTGTCGCCTCCGCCATTGTTGCCCCGGCCGGGATTCCCCCGGTCATGGCCATGGCTTTCGCCACCGAGGCAATTGGCGTCGCCGACGCCGCAGCAGCGGCCAGCCCAGAGCTTGTTGGTCGGCGTGTTGTCGCATTCGTAGATCTGCTGGCCGGCCATCGCGGATCCACCCAGGGTGGATACGGCCAGGGCGGCGAGAAGTGCATTGCGAAGGATTGCAATCATCGAAAATCTCCATGGATACACGGGTGTTCATTTGCACCGATGCGTCGCATGGCGACGCGAATTGGTTCATCGCGATTGGCTGAATTCTTGCCGGCCGATGTCGCCAATTCTCGGGATCCTGCGCCGAGATGAGCAGCGCCGCGGAGCGCACCGAGGCGACGCGCGCGCGCCAGCCCTTGCCGAAGGTCGGCCAGATCGGCAGCCGCTGGAGAAAGGCAAGCCGCGCATCGCAAAGTATGTCGATGACGACGCCGGCTGGTTTCGCCCGGGCCGCGGCGAGCGTCGCCGGCCCGATGCGGCCGTCTTGGGCGACGCCGAGCACTGCCTGGAGGTATTTCGCCGCC
The DNA here is from genome assembly GCF_004023265.1 of Mesorhizobium sp. M1A.F.Ca.IN.020.06.1.1. Classification (NCBI taxonomy): domain Bacteria; kingdom Pseudomonadati; phylum Pseudomonadota; class Alphaproteobacteria; order Hyphomicrobiales; family Phyllobacteriaceae; genus Mesorhizobium; species Mesorhizobium sp. M1A.F.Ca.IN.020.06.1.1. The sequence continues at coordinate 586 of NZ_RZSR01000327.1, read as the reverse complement.
CTGCCCGGCCCGCTGTTCACGGCAAAGTCGAAGACGGCATAGTCGACGCCGTCGGGGAGCTCGGCGCCGGATACGGCGTCCCAGTAGAACCGCCGATAGACGGTGGCCACCTGGCCGTCCGTGATCTTCCTCAGATCGGCCTTGCTGGCGTCGGCCTTCACGTAGCGGCGGAAGTTCGCGAGTGTGACACCCTTCATGGTGGCGCCGCCGGGATCAGCTTTTCTGTCCGACCAGCCGCCTTCGGATTTGAGCACGAGCGCAAGCGCCCGCGCGAAGTTGCGGTCCATGAGAGGCTCCTTGGCATGCTGGTTGGTGGGAAAAGCTCTGCCGGCGACTTGCGTTCGCGTCGATTCAGTTCTTTAGAAAAACCTTAATTGCCGTATGGCAATGTCAGGTGACGGCGGTTGGGCTCCGCCGGTTCGTGGGGTTGAGGCGTTCACGCCGAGAGGTTGGGCAAAATGGGTTTGATGTTACCCGAAATGGGCGAGTGCCAGGGCTGCGGGGGCACCGGCACGATTTTCGAATGCCCGAGATGGCGCAGTTCCAACGGCCACTGCTGCCCGGCGGGAACGCATCAGCATAGGTG
>NZ_RZSR01000326.1:0-5688 GCF_004023265.1 Mesorhizobium sp. M1A.F.Ca.IN.020.06.1.1 | reverse complement strand
GGTGGGCGCCGCGGGCCGAACTCACCTTGTCAGGTGAACTCGACGTGGTCCGAACATCTCCCCAATTGCAGGCAGCGATGGAAGGTGCCACTCGGCTGCGCATCTTTCCGCGGGGTGATCTGCCGGGTTTGAACCGGCCCATCGCCGTGCTGGAACAGGTGGAATCAGACGAGGCGACAGCGTGGGAGTCCCGTCCGCTGGTCAAGGCGTTCGAAGTTCCCGCTCGCCTGAACCAGGCAATTAGGTTGGCGGCAGTTGCAGGGGAGACCTTAGTCGAAGAGTTCACCGCGTTTGCCGGCGAGCCGGTAGACGCGCCTGTCCTCCTCTTCCAGCCAGATCCTGGCGTCGATTTTGAGAACGCGCTTGAACTAAGATTCATTGGCAGTTCGCCCTTTCGAAGCACTCGGCCATGGCTGGCTATGGCTGTAACGCAGGAGGCTCGTTCAGCACTGAAGTTCGAACAGCCTCCTTCTGACTTGGGAGACTGCATCCTCGATGGACGCTGTCTTCTGGCCTTCGTCGGGCAAGCTTCGCTCGACCTTGGTGATGGGCGTCTCACGTGGCGTAGCGCGGCCGAGCGCGAGGATACGAAGCGACTGATCCTCACAGGAGAGACTCTACGGCGGGTGCGCGAGACGGTGTTCCTAGGGACGCCAAAGGCTTGGCTTTCGGATGGTCAGCATCACACGCTGGTTTCGTCGGAAGACCTAATTTGGCGGTCGTTGGGGAGAGGCTCGTGGCGTTCTTCGAACAAACACGCGCCCCTGGGCAGGGTCGAGATCGCAATGAGGCGGGGCGGTGAACTGGTCGCTTGGACCTGCGCCGACGTTGCGCCGCGTGAATTGGTGCTATCGGGAGAACCGCGAACCCACTCGTTGAAAATCGAGAATCTGCTCGGGGCCAGCGTTGCGGCGAAGGGCGGTCAGATCCTTCCGATCTCCAGGAATGGTGATGACGCGCGCGTCGATCTTCGACTCCACACCCCAGGCGCGATGCTACACGTGGCGCTGCGATGGGACACCCAACTCGACCTAACGCTCGCTGATCCGATTGCCGAGCCGCTCCTGTTGACCCCGGACATGCGGCCCGCCGTAAGCCGGGCCCAGATTTCGATCGATCGACTGCATGGGTTCCGCCTGTTGGCGCCTGGCGGTCGCGACCTATGGCTGGTGGTTCGGCAGGGCGCAGGACAGCCCGTGCAGGCCACGCGTCGTATCGACGGTCTCGTCCCGCTATCGGCCTTTCAAGACGAATTGCGGGATCTCCTTGGTAGCTTTCCGGACCTCGATGCGGAGGTGCGCCTGAGCTGGGCCGGTCGAGGTGACCACTTCGCCGAGATCGCCTGGTACGACGAAGACCAGCCGCTGGTGGCCGAGAAAGGCATTTCGCCGTTCTCGGGCCTTTCGAGTATCCTTGGTTGGAATCTGGATGCGCTAGCGCTGACGCAGCCTACCGCGAAACTCTCCAACAACCTTCCACGCCTTTCCTTGCAGGAATTGCAGACGCGACTCCTGCAAGAGCTCGGTCCGGGCCCCTGGCTGATCTTCGGGCGAACCAATGACGGGACCTCGCTCAGACCGAAGGTGGTCGCCCAACCACCGGGCGACGACGATCGTGGAAGTGCGCTTCGTCTGGCCTTCAGGATCGCACGACGTGACGCCCGGGACGATGCATTTGCTACAGTGTTAAAGCACCCGGAAGCCTTGAACCGCGCTGATCTCCGCCTCTTGGTCGATCTGAGCGTGGCCGCGCGGGATCGCAACGTGCCCGTGCCGGCGATCGATGCCCTGCGGTCACTTTGCCGTGCCCCCCAGGCGGCTCCGTGGATCCTGTCGACCTGCGACACTCTTGAGGAGCGCGACGCCGTGATCCGGCTACAAAGTGAGTTACCCTTCCTCTGGTGCGCAACGGAAGTCGAGCACTGGGTGTCTGCGTTTCGAACGAGAATTGACGAGTTGGAGCGCCGCCTGGAACGGTTGGAACTACCGACTGCCGACGCAGGGCGCAATGTGGCGGCCGCCCTCGGCCAAATCGCTGATCTGGAGCCCGGGCTAGCGACTCATGCGTGGATCACCTTCCTATTGGTCGCGCCACGAGCAGATTTGGAACCCGGCCTCATCGGAAGGCTATGCCGGCGTCCGAAGGAAACGCTTCGGGAACTCGCCGAAGCGTTCGTGACTCGTCAGAGTGAGCATCGCGAGCCACCGACCGGATTGCATCTCGCGGGGCTCCTGCCAGAGCGACGCGAGCTTTGGGAGCGGTACGACCCAGCCTTCGCGGATTTGATCGCTGCTCCCCTAGTGGCGGCGCGAATGGCGGCCGGCAAACTCCATCAAAACCCGCAGGTTGTCGGACGATGTCGGGCCGCTTGGCTCCACGACCGTCAGCTCTTCGAGAGCGCTCTCGCCGTCGCCCTTGGACGCGAGACTATAGACCCCGGCACCACCCAACGAATGGACCTGTGATGGAAATCGAGAGGCTTCTGGCGCGGCTGCCACGCGATGCTGCAGATGCGATTGTCGGTATGGCTCGACTCCGTTCAGTCGATCTCAATCGGCATCTGCGTGAGGGCTTGGGTGCGCGCGCTGGTCAGCCTAACTCGGCCCTCTCCGAACCGTTTGTCGAAGGCGCTTATCCCTGGTTGCCGTTAGAGGGCGGTTGGGGCGGATTGCCGGCTGGCCTTTTGCACCCAAGAACGCTCGAAGTTCTGCGTGAAGTCGCATACCCGCCCTACACCCACCAGGTGGACGCTTGGAAGCAGCTTTGCGGCGAACGCGCCGCTTCGGTGATCGTGTCGAGCGGCACAGGCTCAGGGAAGACAGAATGCTTTTTGACACCGATTTTGGATGGGCTGGTTCGATCCTCCGATAGCGGTGCAAAACCGCTCGAAGGAGTGCGCGCGCTGATGCTCTATCCGCTCAACGCACTTATCGCCAGCCAGGAGGAGCGGCTGTCAAAGTGGTTCGCCCCCTTCGGCGGAGCGCTGCGCTACTGCCTCTACAATGGCGACACGCCGGAGAGTGTGCGGAGCACCGCCGCGCGTGGGGAACCCTGGAAGGTCGCTGATAGGACGACACTCAGGCGCTCGCCTCCGCCGGTTCTTGTCACCAACGTTACCATGCTGGAGTACATGCTGATCCGGCAGAAGGACGCACCGATCCTGCGGGCGTCACAAGGTACGCTTGACTTCGTGGTACTGGACGAAGCGCACTCATATGTCGGCGCCCAGGCGGCCGAAATTGCTCTCCTACTACGCCGCGTCGCGCTTGCTTTCGGTCGCAAACCCGAAGAGCTCCGATACGTCGCGACCTCAGCGACGATCGGCGGCCCGGACGCCGCCGAGCTACGATCCTTCCTTCGAGATCTGTCAGGCGCACCAGAGCAAAATATTCACGTGGTAAGAGGTGTTAGGGCGTCGCTACCGGCCTCTCCTGCCCTCAATAGCAATCTCATCGAACTTGACGAGATAGCGGGCATGGAACCGCTCCAGGCCGGTGAGATCTTCGCTAAGTCTGCACCGCTAAGGGTCCTGAGGGAGCAGTTCAGAGCCGGCGCCATCGTAGGCTGGAGCGGCTGGAGCGCGCAGGCGCGCCAGATCGGCGGCGCGGACGTAGACCCGAGGCGCCTGCTTGTCGAAGCGTCAAGGGCGAAGGACCCACATTCCGATCCGGCGCTGGCCAGCGCTGGCGGAGACTCAATCCTGCCGGTCCGCCTACACCTCTTCCACCGGACGCTTTCCGGTCTCTGGGCCTGCGTGAACCCGACCTGTCCCGGGCGGCCCGCCGCATCTGAAGCAGCCGACTGGCACTTCGGCGCCGTCTTCCTCGAATCGCGAGAGCATTGCTCACACTGCGGATCGCTCGTGCTCGAATGGGCCTATTGCATTCAATGCGGCGATGGTGCGCTCAAGGCTGAAGAAACTGCCGACGGATCGCATCTTGTGGCCTGGACAGGCGGCACAGGGGACGGTGAGTTCGAGCAAACGCTCGATCGCGACGAAACCTTCGGCGCCGAAGACGACACACAAGACGATGCGCCGCTGACCACATCCCCGGTCGTGAACCGCCGATATTTAGGGGCGCGCGGGGCACGGCCGTCTCCGATAATCCGCTTCGAGCCAAAAACCGGTGCGATCGTCGAGACCGTGGACGGCGCGGGGTTACCAACGACCGCGAGCCGCCACGTAGGTGAGTGTCCATGTTGCGGCTGGGCACCCAAGAAGGTGGACCTCGAGGCCGGCGTGCTTCGATCGCTCGTCGCGGGTGCGCCCTACTTGATGTCTCAGATCACCCCTGGACTCGTCGGGCACCTATCGCCAAAACCTGACGCTGACGAGCCCTTGCCGCTCGACGGCCGGCAACTGATTACCTTCACCGATGCGCGGCAGGGCACGGCCCGACACGCGGCGAACTTGCAGGTGGCATCGGAGCGCGGCTTCGTCCGAAGCTTTCTCTACCACTTTGTGCAGGATCGTCCCGTGCGGGACGACCAGGCCATCGCCGCGATCGAGGCTAAGCTCAAGCGACTGGCCTCCGACGAGCAGGACGGGATCACTCTCAGCCTCATGGCTGACCTTCGGTTGGCGCGAATCAGGCTCGAAGGGGTCGCCACCCCGAAGGCCTGGCGCCAACTTGTCGATCGACTCGCCGCTGAGCCCACAATCAACCGCTTTCTCTCGAATCTCTGGGTCGAGCGCGAAGAGACTTTCTCCGACCCAGCGCGGCTCGCTGAATTCATGCTATATCGGGAGATCATGCGACGGCCCGTCCGCGCCAACAGCGCTGAGACATTGGGCCTTTTGCGCTTGACCATTCCCGGCCTGGACGAGCCCAACGTGGTCGTTCCGGCTTCCGCAACGCGCTTAGGGTTGAATGCAGACGACTGGCGCGACCTCGTGCGCCTTCTCCTTACGCATTTTGTCCGAACTAACGTCATCCTGGATTTCGACGCTAAACGTTGGATGCGTTGGATTGACCGCCGCCAGAGCCACGTGGAAATGGTACCTTTCGAGCCTGCGCTTCCCTCAAGCCGATACGTCCGCTTCTGGCCACACCCCTACGGTCCAAGACCTTCTCGCGTGGTTCGGATGCTTGTCCAGGCGCTTGGTCTCGATCGCGATGATCCAAGCGTTCGGGATGACTTGAACGAACTTCTGCGGGCAGCATGGTCGACGTTGCAAAGGTTCATGACGGTCAGTCCGAATGGCTTCCGGCTACGGCTCGGCGACATGAATGTCACGCCGATCGAAAGGGCCTTCTGGTGCCCCAACACTCGACGTCTGGTGGACACGACCTTCCGCGGACTAAGCCCATACGACAAGCTCGGTGTGCACCCGAAAGCCGAAGCCGTCGACATGCCGACCCTGCCGTTTCCATGGCGCCGTGATGCCCACGGAGGTCGCGTCTCCGATTCAATTCTCGACGACTGGCTAGCGACCGATGAACGTGTCTCGCTCCTGAGGGCCAAGGGGGCCTGGGGCGATCAGCAGGATCGCGCGGCGAGGTTCTCGCCGTGGCTGCGCGCGGCGGAGCACTCCGCTCAGCAACCGAGTTTCCTGCTCCGCGACTACGAAAACGCCTTCAAATCTGGAAAAGTCAACGTCCTTGGCTGCTCGACCACCATGGAGATGGGCGTTGACATTGGAAGCATCGAGGCGGTTCTAAACACCAATGCGCCACCGGCGATCGC
>NZ_RZSR01000325.1:0-5733 GCF_004023265.1 Mesorhizobium sp. M1A.F.Ca.IN.020.06.1.1 | reverse complement strand
TGCCGAAACCATCCGCAATTACATCGCGATCAAGCCCGGCAAGGCGTTTTCAAGTGCCGATATCGATAGCGCCGTGAAGGCGCTGTTCGGCACCGGGCTGTTCTCGGACGTCCAGATCAATCAGGTCGGCTCGACCCTGGTCGTCAAGGTTTCCGAATACAAGGTCGTCAACCAGGTCCTGTTCCAGGGCAACAAGAAGCTCAAGGACAACGCGCTCCAGGCCGCTGTCCAGCTGAAGCCGCGCGCGACCTTCTCGCAGCAGGCGCTCGACGCCGACGTCGAGGCGGTCAAGGCTGCCTATCGGCGTATCGGCCGCGACGACGCCGCCGTGACCACCCAGATCATGGACCTCGGCGACAATCGCGTGAACGTGGTCTTCAACATTAACGAAGGCGCGCGCACGCAGATCGCGGCGATCAATTTCGTCGGCAACAGCGCTTTTTCCAGCCGTCGCCTGTCGGACGTCATCAACACCAAGCGTTCGTCCTGGCTTTCATTCGTGCTGCGCGACGACGTCTATGACGAGGACAAGCTGCGCGCCGACCAGGAGTTGCTGCGCCGCTTCTACTACAATCACGGTTACGCCGACTTCCAGGTCGTTTCGGCCGTCGGTGAGTTGGATGAAGCCACCAACAAATACACGGTCACGATCACCGTGCAGGAGGGCGAGCGCTACAACTTCGGCGACATCAGTGTCGAGAGCACGATTCCCGAGGTCGACTCAAAGTCGCTGGAATCGGTGGTCCAGACGCACAAGGGCGATGTTTACAACGCCAAGGACGTCGAGGACACGATCGTTGCGCTCACTGAAAAGGTCGCCGGCTCAGGCTATGCGTTTGCCCAGGTGACGCCGCGCGGCGACCGCAATTTCGAGAATCACACGATCTCGGTCGTCTACACCATCGACCAAGGCACCAAGGCTTATATCGAGCGTATCGAAATCCGCGGCAACGACCGCACGCGCGACTATGTCATTCGGCGCGAATTCGATGTCAGCGAAGGCGATGCGTTCAACCAGGTGCTTATCCAGCGCGCGAAGAAGCGCCTGGAAGCTCTGGATTATTTTCAAAAAGTCGACATCTCGACCGTCCCCGGGTCCGCTCCGGATCAGGTTGTCCTGGTGGTCGATGTGGTCGAGAAGTCGACCGGTGAGTTCTCGGTCGGCGCCGGCTATTCAACCGGCGGCGACACGCCGGGTCCGTCCGTCGAAGGCTCGATCACCGAGCGCAACTTCCTCGGCCGCGGCCAGTACATCAAGCTGTCGGCCGGCGGCGGCAAGAACTCGCGCGACTACGCGATCTCCTTCACCGAGCCGTATTTTCTCGGCCGGCGCATCGCGGCGGGCTTCGACATCTACAAGTCGACCAGGGAATACAACAACCACTACGACAGCGATACCACGGGCGCGACTATCCGCTTCGGTCTGCCGATCACGGACAGTATTTCGACGCAGCTGGCGTATAATATCTCGCAAGAGAAATATAAGGTCGACGACAGTTGCGGCCCCACGAGCCCTGCTGATCCGGACGGCACGTGCACTATTTCGCCGGCTATCTTGGAAGGCGTAGCTCAAAGTCCGTGGATTAAGTCGTCGGTCAGCCTCGGGCTAGTCTACAACACCATCGACGATATGAAGAACCCGCATGAAGGGCTCTACGTCACTGGTACGACCGAGGTTGCCGGTCTCGGTGGTGACGCCAAGTGGGTGAAGTTGACAGGGCGCGCAAGCGTCTACCAAACGCTGTCCGAGCAGCTCGATCTGGTCGGTCTGATCTCCGGTGGCGCTGGCCATATCGCCGGGTATGGCAACGATGGTCTGCGCATCTTCGACCAGTTCCAAAGCACTGATCGTATGATCCGTGGCTTCGAATATGGCGGCATCGGCCCTGTAGATACCAATACGGGTGACCATCTCGGTGGCACGACCTATTTCAATGCCTCGGCCGAAGCCCAGTTCCCGTTGCCGGCTATTCCGGAAAGCTTTGGCTTGCGGGGCGCGGTGTTTGCCGATGCTGCAACGCTCTATGGCAGCGCAATTCATACTGCAGGCGTCACCCAGTCCTCGACCGATATGAAGCTGCGCGCTTCGGTCGGTGTCGGGCTGATGTGGGCGTCACCGTTCGGTCCGATCCGAATCGACTATGCGATCCCGGTGAAGAAGGAACCGACCGACGACGTGCAGGAATTCAACTTCGGCATAGCGACCCGTTTCTAATCCGCGGGTTACGATGTTTCCGGGTCGTGTGATGGCCCGGAATCGACTGATCCGACCTAGCTGGATAATGTTTGTGGAATGACCGATCCGGTGTTCTTCGCGCCTTCACGCCGGTATACGGCTGGCGAGGTCGCGAATCTGACCGGCGCCAATCTTATTGATTCCTCGCAGGCCGACATCGCCATCGACGCGCTGGCGCCCGCCAATGAGGGTGGCGACGGTGCGCTCGTCTTTGTCGACGGCAAGCGCAATTTCGCCTTGATGCATTCGCTCAAGGCGGCTGCCGTTCTCTGTCCTGCCGACTTCGCCAACAGGGCGCCGCAGGGGATTGCGGTGCTGGCGCATCCGCGCCCGCAGCAGGCCTTCGCCATGGTGGGGCGGCTGCTCTTTCCGCAGGCCGCCACGCCCGGGCCGATGACCGGCGAAATTGGCATTTCGCCGCAAGCGCATATCGACCCGTCCGCGCATGTCGAAGCCGGTGCGATCGTGGAGGCAGGTGCCGTGATCGGTCCCGGCGCTGCCATCGGGAGCGGCACGGTCATTGCGCCCCATGCCGTCATTGGCCGCTCATGCAAGATAGGTCGTGATGGCTATGTCGGTCCGGGCGCCAGCATCCAATATGCGCTGATCGGCAACCGCGTCATCATTCATGGCGGTGCAAGGATCGGTCAGGATGGGTTCGGCTTCGTGGCCGGCGCCAAGGGACCTGAGCGCGTGCCGCAGATCGGCCGCGTCATCATCCAGGACGACGTCGAGATCGGCTCCAACTCGACCGTCGATCGCGGTGCGATGTCCGACACGATCATCGGACAAGGTACCAAGATCGACAATCTGGTGCAGATCGCCCACAATGTTCGTATCGGCCGCAATTGCATTATAGCCGGGCTTTCGGGTATTTCCGGTTCCGTCGTCGTCGGCGACAACGTCACCATGGGTGGCGGCGTCGGCCTCGCCGATCATTTGACCATCGGTCCCGGGGCCAAGCTTGCTGCGAGAAGTGGATTCATGAGCAACGTGCCGGCGGGCGAGGTCTGGGGAGGCTATCCGGCGCAGCCAATGGCGGAAGCCATGCGTGAGATCGCGATGCTGCGCAGGCTGGCCAGGACGCGCAAGCAGGGCGACGGAAATGGCTGACACGGTTGCGACGACACTTGAGGCGGTCGACATAATGGGGCTGATGAAGCTCCTGCCGCACCGTTATCCGTTTCTGCTGATCGACCGCATCGTCGAAATCGACGGCGACGACTCCGCGGTCGGCATCAAGAACGTGACTATCAACGAACCGCATTTCCAGGGCCATTTCCCGCAGCAGCCGGTCATGCCGGGCGTGCTCATCATCGAGGCCATGGCCCAGACCGCCGGCGCGATCTGCATTCGCAGCCTCAATGCGGAAAAGCCGTCGCTGGTTTATTTCATGACCATCGACAACGCGAAGTTCCGCAAGCCGGTCGTCCCCGGCGATCAGCTCAGGATCCACGTCAAGAAGATCAAGAAGCGCGGCAACCTGCTGAAATTTGCCTGCGAGGCGATGGTGGATGGCGCAAAGGCCGCCGAAGCCGAAGTTTCGGCTATGATGGTCACCGGCTGACGGTTTCTAATGCTCATGAAAGTTCAGACATCAATCCACCCTTCCTCGGTCGTCGAAGAAGGCGCCCAGCTCGGCGAAGGTGTGCGTATCGGACCCTTCTGCCATGTCGGCGCCGATGCCGTCATCGGCGATCGCGTCGAGCTGGTCAGCCATGTCTCGGTGATGGGCGCGACCACCGTCGGCGGCTCGACCAAGGTCTATCCAATGTCGACGCTCGGGGCGCCGCCGCAGAACACCAAGCACAAGGGCGGGCGCACGACGCTGGTCATCGGCGGAAATTGCACCATCCGCGAAGGCGTCACCATGCATGTCGGCACCGATTCCAGCCGCGGCGAGACGGCGATCGGCGACAATGGCAATTTCCTGGCCTATGCCCACATTGCCCATGACTGCGTCGTCGGCAAGAATGCCACCTTCGCCAATGGGGCGACGCTCGGCGGGCATTGCGAGATCGGCGACAATGTCTATATCGGCGGCCTGACCGCCGTGCATCAGTTTGTCCGCGTCGGCGACAACGCCTTTATCGGCGGCTGCTCGGCGGTCGTCGGCGACGTCATTCCCTATGCGATCGCCGTCGGCAATCGCGCCAAGCTGCGCGGTCTCAACGTCATCGGCCTGAAGCGCTCCGGCCTGCCGCGCGCCGAAATCTACATGCTGCGAAGGGCTTACAGGGCGATTTTCGACCACTCCCGCACGGTCGGGGAGAATGTCGAGATCGCCAAGGCGGAGTTCGCCTCGTCACCGACGGCCATGAAGATGATCGACTTCATCACCAGTCGCGGCAAGCGGCATTATGCCGTCCCGCCGCTGAAGGGCGGTGGCGGCGATGACGATGGCGATGACGAGGGCTGAGCCCGCCGGGTCAGGGCTTGCACTCGCGCCGGGCTCCAGGGTCGGCATCATCGCCGGTGGCGGCAGCCTGCCGGTCGAAGTGGCGGAAGGTCTGGTCAGACAGGGACATTCGCCTTTCATCATCCTGGCCGAGGGCGAGGTGGATCGCGAAGCGGACTTTGCCGCCTACGAGCAGGCGACGCTTGCGCTCGAAGACATCGGCTTCCTGCTTCCCTTGCTGAAGCGCGAAGGCATTAGCCACCTGGTTCTTGCCGGCGAGATCAAGCGCAGGCCGCGGCTTGCGAAGATACGTCCAACGCTCAGTCTGCTGACGATAATCCCCTCCGTGGCAATGGCGCTGGCCCGCGGCGACGACGGGCTTCTGAAGGTTCTGACGCGCGGGCTGGAAAGGCGCGGTATCACCGTGGTCGGAGCGCATGAGATCGTTCCAGATCTCGCTGCCGGCGAGGGCATGCTGACCAAGGCGGGACCAAAGCAATCGGACTGGCGCGATATCGAGGCGGGCCGCGCGGCGGCCAAGGCAATCGGCGAGCTCGACATCGGCCAGGCGGCGATTGCAATTGGGGGGCGGGTTATCGCGTTGGAAGGCATCGAAGGCACTAAGGGCCTGCTCGAGAGGACGCGCGAATTGCGCGGGCACGGCAGGCTCGCCGGCAAGACGCGCGGCGTACTCGTCAAATGCGCCAAGCCAGGGCAGGAGCTGCGCGCCGACTTGCCCTCGATAGGCCCGCAGACGGTCGAGGCCGCACACGCGGCCGGCCTTGCCGGCATCGCCGTCGAAGCCGGCCGCTCGCTCATTCTCGAAAGCCCGGTGACTCTCGCGCGGGCCGATGCGCTTGGCTTGTTCATCGTCGGATTTACCGCGACGGAGCCGACCGATGGCCAGTGAGAGGCCGCTCAAGATCGCCATCGTCGCGGGCGAGGAATCGGGCGACTTGCTCGGCGCCGACATCGTGCGTGCGCTCGAGAAGACCACCGGCCGTAAGATCCGGCTCGTCGGCATCGGCGGCCGGCATCTGCAGGACCTGGGGCTGACACCGCTCTTCGACGGCAGCGAAAAATCAGGGCTGTCGATGGT
>NZ_RZSR01000324.1:0-5743 GCF_004023265.1 Mesorhizobium sp. M1A.F.Ca.IN.020.06.1.1 | reverse complement strand
CCCTTGAGCATGTCGGCGGTCACATCACGGATATCCTCGATCACATAGATGCGGCTGCCGGGCACCGCGGGTAATTCTTCACCAAGGCTTTTCGCTAGAAATCCCTTGGTGAGATAGTCTTGACTCTCCTTGCTGTTGTACTGGATCGATTCCAGCACGCAGTGACGGTTGGTCGCAACCAGTCCTTGCGGACTGACGAAGGAAGCTGAACATCCGCCCAGTGATACGATCGCGTTGAGCGGGGCAGTGTCTAGACGGCTGAGCTGCGCGGGATCAAGCTGGAGTCCATTCGCGCGCATGGCCGCGCCAAGTTCCGTAATCTGGGCCGGCATCCACATGCCTTCGTTCGCCGACGTCCAGAGCAAGTTCATAGCGGTGGCTTGGGCCAAACGACTAAAATTCGAGTTCATGCTGATCTCGTTCCCATTCTGTGTATTGTTCTCCGCTGATCTGGATCGATGAGCTATCGGGCTGACCGGCGTCCGCAAGCGCCTGCGCGGCAGCCACTGGGTGAAGAGTGAGTGGACGGTCAACACAAAAATCTGGGTGACGCTCCCCTCACATTGTATCGGCAACGTTTGCGGATCATCCGTTGCACTAATCGTGCCAAAGGATGCCTGAGACGCCCTTCGGGTCCCGCGGAGAAGTCATTCGAGACGCCTCTAACAATATCTCCCGCATTGCGGGCCGGCCATTGGAGCGCCTCGTCAATAAAGCTTTCAATCACCTACGTGGTAAGGGCCTTGCGTGTCCGACCTCCGACATTTGGGTCCGACCTCCGACATTTGGTTGTAGACCCGACACTCTCGTCCTCGCTCGCGACGAAGCCCACTGCCGAACAGCCGTCGTTAATTGTGAGAATGCGTGCTATCGTTTCTGTTACGTGCGGTGTTGCGCGAGGACGAGGGTGCGAGGAGTGCCCGGACTTCCCCTTGCCGCAAATCCGCTCGGCGCTTGGCGACATAACCCGGCGGACTATGTGCGCGAGTGCCGGCGTGAGGCGCGAAAGTAAATCTGGGATGAAACGTCGACCATCCGAATCGAGCATGGAAACCTCATCAAAGCGACAACCGCCAACCGGGTTCGCGAGGCAGGCGCGTTCGTCGTCCCGACGAACATCACCTTTGCTGTCGTCGCTCGGGACGGAGCCAGATACGGCATGTCCGCCGAATCCCTTGAAAAGGTGAGCTTCGTTCTCGATGCCGGCTTGTCGGCGCTCGAAACGCTTCAAAGCGCTGGCGTGACCATGGGCTACGGCTCCGATCTGCTTGGCCAGATGCATAGGCACCAATCAGAGGAATTTCTTCTGCGCGGCCGCGTTCTCAAGCCTCGGGACGTGATCCGATCCGCGACGGTGGATGCTGCCCGCGTGCTCAACATGGAAGGCCTCATCGGCACCATCGCGCCTGGCGCTCACGCAGATCTCATCGCCGTCTACGGCAATCCGTTGAAGGACCTCGCGATTTTGTCCGATCCCGCCCGGCTTCGAAAGATCATCAAGGGCGGGTGAGTGGTGAAGAATGAATAACCAGACGCAGGTAATCCGTTGCCATTCAGGGGAATTACGCAACACATATACAGGCAGGAGCACAACAGAACGTATTGAGCAGCTACCGATGGTTCCGAAGGCATGACGCTGCGATTGCCGCCTTCGTGCTGCCGGTGCTCAAAACTCTCAATCGTCCCTGACCAGCCTTGAAATCTCGGCGCTAATATCGGCTCCTTCGTAGGGCAATGCCTGAGGACGTTTCTCGCACGCCTAGCCGTCATAATACACGCGCTCATTTGATTGCGTGGCATCGGTGGAGAGCGCTGTCACAAACGGCTGGACGACATTCCTCATATCGCGCCGGCGGAGCCTGTTTTCACCAAAGTCGAACTCGCGGGTGACGCCTACGGCCCCTGCCAAGTTAATCCCATTTGAGATCGAATGCGGTGGGCGTGCCGCTCCTAGCAGCGCCGTTTTTCCCATTGACGTGAAAACATCAGAACAAAGTACCTTATGTCTACAGATTTCGTAGAATATCGTTTGGTTTCGGTGGTGGCCTATGGCGCATGTGTGGGAGATAGATGACTTGGCACGATTATCGGTTCTTGGAATATCCGGCGGTGTAAGCAACCCGTCCCGCACCACGGCGGTCGTCAATGCGCTGGTCAAGGCGGTCGCGTTGCGCCTGCTTGCCGACACCGGTCTGATTGAGATCACGGAGGCAGCACCGTCGCTTTTCGCCGGACTATCCCGCGGCGCACTTGGCGCATCTGGAGAAGCGATTATCCAGCGTGTCGAGAAGGCCGATTTGCTCGTGGTCGGAACGCCTGTCTATAGGGCTTCCTACACTGGCGCTCTCAAGCACCTGTTCGACCTGGTCGACTATCGCGCGTTGACGGGCAAGACCGTGCTTCTCGCGGCGACCGGCGGGAGCCCATACCATGGCCTGGTGCTCGAACATCAGCTCCGGCCATTGTTCGGCTTTTTTGGCTCTGTCACCGTCCCTACGGGCGTCTACGGCACGCCCGACGATTTCGTCGATGGCGAAATCGTCGGCGCAGCCATCATCGAGCGTATTGCAAGGGCCGCTACCGACGCGGTCTCCTTGCTCAACTCAAGTCACGCAAATGCCGCCGTCGCCACCCGCGTCGGCTGAGCCAATCAACAGGGGAAACGACGACATGAGTTCGCATTCCGACGCCATCAAATTCGCCTACTGGGTCCCGAACGTCTCCGGCGGCCTGGTCATCTCCAACATCGAGCAGCGGACGGGTTGGGATATCGACTACAACCGCAAGCTCGCCCAGATTGCCGAGGCCAACGGGTTCGACTATGCGCTGAGCCAGATCCGTTTCACAGCCGGCTATGGGGCCGACAACCAGCACGAATCAGTCTCGTTCAGCCATGCCTTGCTTGCCGCGACCACAACGCTGAAGGTCATCGCAGCGATCCTGCCCGGTCCGTGGAACCCTGCGCTGGCGGCCAAGCAGATCGCTACCATCAACCACCTGACCAATGGCCGCGTCTCCGTCAATGTCGTCAGCGGCTGGTTCCGAGGCGAGTTCGCCGCGATTGGCGAACTCTGGCTCGATCATGACGAGCGCTATCGCCGGTCGGAGGAATTTATCCGAGCGTTGCGCGGCATCTGGACGGAAGACAGCTTCACGCTGAAGGGCGATTTCTACCGCTTCACCAACTATTCCATGAAGCCGAAGCCGATCGAGCCCTTGCCCGAGATATTCCAGGGCGGCTCGTCGCGAGCCGCTCGCGACATGGCGTCTCGTGTCTCCGATTGGTATTTCACCAACGGCAATACCCCGGAGGAGATCCGGAAGCAGGTCGACGACATCCGCACCAAGGCGAAAGCCAACGGCCACAAGGTTAGGATCAGCGTCAACGCTTTCGCCATCGCCCGCGAGAGCGAGCAGGAAGCGCGCGCCGTGCTCGACGAGATCATCGCCAAGGCGAATCCGGAGGCGGTGCAGGGCTTTGCCGATCAGGTCAAGAATGCCGGCAAGGCCTCGCCGGAAGGCGAAGGCAATTGGGCGAAGTCGTCCCTCGAGGATCTCGTTCAGTACAATGACGGCTTCCGCAGCAATCTCATCGGCACGCCGGAACAGATCGCCGAACGCATCCTGAAACTGAAGGACGCCGGTGCCGACCTGATCCTGCTCGGCTTCCTGCATTTCCAGGAAGAGGTCGAGTTCTTCGGCAAGCGCGTCATTCCTCTGGTGCGCGAACTGGAAGCAGCTCGCGACAGGGAGCTTGTCGCCGCGGAATAGGACGGGCGCGGCCCACGGGGCCGCAGCCGACACGCCTTCAAAAGCAGGAATGTTTCATGATTGGTGCTTCGCTGGGAGCGGCCGCATACGAGCGCGCGTCCGAAATTTCCGCCATCCTCGCGGTGGCTAACCCCGTCGGCGACAGGCGTCTGGCACGCCTGTCGTCACGGCCGGATGTGGTTCTCGCGCTGAGCGGGATCGGCATTTCCTTTGGCGGGGTCAAGGCGCTGAGCGATGTTGATCTCGAAGTGGAAGTCGGCGAGATCCGCGCGGTGATCGGCCCCAACGGCGCCGGCAAGTCCTCACTGATCAACATCATCAGCGGCCTCTATCACGCCGACCGCGGCAGGATTGCGATCGGCGGGCAGTCCTTCTCCCGGGTGCCGGCGAGCCGTCTAGCACGGCTCGGCGTTGCGCGAACCTTCCAGAACCTGGCGCTATTCGGCGGTCTGTCCGTGCGCAACAACATCGCGTGCGGCCGCGTCCACACCAGGCGCGCCAGTTTCGTCGAACATATTGCAGGTCTGCCACGCGCCCGGAGCGAAGATGCGGGAATCGCCGAAAAGACCGATCAGATAGTCGCCTTCCTGCATCTCGAAAGCGTCGCCGACCGCCTCGTCGCCACCTTGCCTTACGGCCTGCAGAAGCGGGTCGAGCTGGCGCGCGCGCTGGTCGCCGAGCCGAAGCTGCTGCTGCTCGACGAGCCGATGGCCGGCATGACGGCGACCGAGAAGGCCGAGATGGCCGGCTTCGTGCGCGCCGCGCGCGACCGGCACGGCGTCACCATCATCCTGATCGAGCACGACATCGGCGTCGTCATGGGCCTCTCCGACCGCGTCGCCGTGCTCGACTACGGCCGCAAGATCGCAGACGGGACGCCGGCCGAGGTCAGGGCCGATCCGGCAGTGATCCGGGCCTATATCGGCACCGCCGAGGGCGAGAATGGCGAGGACATCTGATGAGCTACTATGATTTCCTCTTCGTCATCGAAGTGCTGGTCGGCGGCCTGCTCTCTGGCGTCATGTATTCGCTTGTCGCCATAGGTTTCGTGCTGATCTACAAGACGTCGGGCGTGCTGAACTTCGCGCAGGGGTCGATGGTGCTGTTCGCAGCGCTCACCTTTGTCAGCCTCGTCGAACGCGGCATCCCCTTCGCGCTTTCGCTGCTCATCACCTTCGCGGTCATGGTCGCGCTCGGCTTCACCATCGAGCGGACCGTGCTCAGGCCACTGGTCAACCGCTCGCCGATGACGCTGTTCATGGCGACGCTGGGGCTCTCCTACATCATCGAAGGTGCCGCCCAGCTTATCTGGGGCACGCAGGTGCACGGGCTCGACCTCGGCATCGACGACACCCCCTTCGAGGTCGGCGGCATACTGATCTCATCCTTCGACCTGCTGGCGGCGGCGATCGCCGCCGCCATGGTCGCAGGCCTCAGCGCCTTCTTCTATTGGACGCGGATCGGCCTTGCGTTTCGCGCCGTCGCCGACGATCAGTTCGCGGCCCTCGCCGTCGGGCTGCGGCTGCCTCGCATCTGGGGCACCGTGTGGACGGCGGCCGGCTTCGTCGCGCTGGTCGCCGGACTGTTGTGGGGCGCGCGTCTCGGCGTCCGGTTCTCGCTGTCGCTGATCGTGCTGAAGGCGCTGCCGGTGCTGGTGCTTGGCGGCTTCGATTCCATCCTCGGCGCCATCGTTGGCGGCCTCATCATCGGCGCCAGCGAGAAGCTGGCCGAGGTCTATCTCGGCCCGTTCGTCGGCGGCGGCATCGAGGGCTGGTTCGCCTATGCGATGGCGCTGGTTGTGCTTTTGGTGCGCCCCTCCGGCCTGTTTGGCCAGAAAACCGTCGAAAGGGTCTGAACCATGGCCGTGCAAGCTCTCGACGCCGCAAGGCTTCCAGTCGACTGGGCGAAACTCGTTCAGAAGCTGGCGTTGGCGACCGCCCTGTTCGTCGTCGCCTACGGCGTGGTCCCTGCC
>NZ_RZSR01000323.1:0-5744 GCF_004023265.1 Mesorhizobium sp. M1A.F.Ca.IN.020.06.1.1 | reverse complement strand
GAGCAGGGCCGCAACGGCAAAGGCAATCAGGACGACCCGCGCGCACATCGTCGATCGTGGCCGATGTCACCGTGGATAGGCTCGAATAGAGCACTGCGCGCGGGTCGTCCTGATTGCCTTTGCCGTTGCCGGCGAGGTCGTCGCTCCTGTGCGTGCGGCCGCCATGAATGAGACGGAGGCCGGTCCGGCCAAAAGCGATGCCGCGAAACCCGCTGAAACCGAGGCTGCGAGCCAGGCCGACGCCGAAGGGTTGCCCCCGGTGGAAGGCGCGATGGCCGAGCAGCCGGCCCCGGTCAAGCCGGCGGACGCGCCGGCCGCAACGTCCGCGCCGCCGGCTCCGCCGACGACGGCTCAGGCCGCGGCCGAGGCTCAAGCCTCCGCTCCTGCGCAGCCCGAAACGCCATCCGTGCCGCCTGCATCCACGCCGGCGGCCGCAGCAAGCCTCGATCCGCACGATCCCACCGATGCCGCGATGCTCAAAGCGCGCCGCCAGCTCGACCAGATCGACCAGCTACTCGGAGCCGCTCCCAAATGACCAGCGCCCAAATGAACAGCGTGAGCCAGGCCACGCCGGGACTTGCATCCGCCCAGGTCCAATCGCGGCAGCATCCTGCCGACGGCAAGGAAAACGGCGCGAATTTTGGCGAGATGGTGTATGGCGCCGAACAATCGGCGCGGCAGGCAAAGCATCCCGCCGAACCTGTGTCTTCCGATGCGCAGCCGGCGCGGCGCGCCCTCGCCGGTTCGCCCAAGCCACGACCCGATGAGGATGGCCAGAACAAGACTGCCGCGCCGAAGCCAGCGGCCGGAAAGGGCGCGAAGAATGGCGCCGAGGCTGACCATGCAAAGGCCACGGACGATGCCGATGCGGCGGCGCAATCGTCAGATAGCGCTCCGCTTCAGGACGGTTTGCCCCTGCTGATGGCGCTGGGCGACATCCGCCACTTCGCAACGTCGACAAATGCCGAGCGCGGTGGATCTTCTGTCGAGGGAGAGGCAGGAACCCAGCCCTCGATCGGTCAGGCCGCGTCTTCGCAGCTGGCGATCCGTCAAGGCAAACGCATGTTGGCCGACGCTTCCGAAGGCAGCGAGCCGTTGCCGCGATCCGGTCGCGCGACGATGGCGACCGAGAAGCCCGGGCCCGATTTCGGACAGAAACCGGCCGGCGCTGGTCCGGGCCCGGACATGTCGATCCGCAAGGACGACATCCTGTCTGGAACGCAAGGAGCCGCAACCGACGCAACGACGCCGCAAGGCTGGCGTCCGGCGGCCGCCCAGAAGACCGCGCAAACGGCGCAAGCCCTCGCATCGAACAATCAAGCCAAGCCATCCTCTGCCGCCGGGCGCCTGGATGTGGTCAGCCAGCAGAGCTTCCCCGCGCCGGCCCAAAACGCCTTCGGCCAGACGGTATCGGCGCTGGCCGAGGCGATCGCCTCGGACAGCGGCGTTCAGCAGGCCTACTCGAGCGGCCCGATCGGCTCGCACGCGACCAACTCTGTTGCCGTTTCGACACATGTCCTGAAGATCGAACTCCACCCGGCTGACCTCGGCACGGTCACCGCCAGCCTGCGTCTTTCCGGAGAGCAACTTTCGATCGAGATGAAGCCGGAAACGCACGAGGCGTACCGCCGTCTGACCGCCGACAGCGACGCCATCGTCAAGTCGCTCCGCAGTCTTGGTTTCGACGTCGATCACGTCACCATCATGCAACCCTCGATAGCGGTCCATTCGGCCGGTCGCGTCGAAGCGAGCGGCGCGCCGCCGATGTCCACGGGCCGCGAACAGCCTTCGTTCCAGCCCGGGAACTCGGGCGGCAACAGCGCCGGCGGCGATCGGCAACCGGGAAGGAACAACGGCAATGGCGCACAGGAATTCGGCCGCGCTGCTTCGCCTCTTCGCGAGCGCGCTGGCGACGATATCTATATCTAGTCTGGCCGCGACCGTCGCCAAAGCCGCGCCCAATCCTTGCGAGCCGGAAATCCTGCGCGCCGCCGATCGCTATGGCGTGCCGGCCGGTATCCTTTACGCGGTCGGCCTGACCGAAACGGGAAAGAAGGGCAGCCTTCAGCCCAATGCTTTGAATGTAGAAGGAAAGGCTGTTTTTCCGCGCAGCAGGGGCGAAGCGCTGGCGACGTTCGAGAATGCCCGCCGCGAGGGCAAGACGCTGATCGATCTCGGCTGCATGCAGATCAATCATCGCTATCATGGCGCGCAGTTCCGCAGCGTCGAGGACATGCTAGACCCGCACCAGAACGTCGACTACGCCGCGCGCTTCCTGGCGAGCCTCCACGCGCGCCACATGACTTGGTCGATGGCCGTCGCCCGCTATCATGCCGGCCCCGACAACGACCCGGCGCAGAAGGTGTATGTCTGCCGCGTCATCACCAACATGGTCGCCACCGGCTTCGGCAAATGGACGCCGAACGCCAGCGCGTTCTGCAACCAATAGTTGCTCAAGATATGCCCTTTAGTCCGCCGCGAGGGGGTTCACAGCGGCAGCCGGCAGCCCTCTATCCAGTGCCGCGAATTGACCCTTCACGGCCGGCTTTATTACGGCTCCCAAAAAAACTCCCAAGAAAATAGCTACAAGAAATGACGGTTTTTCAGGATTCACCGCACCGGATACCGCTTTCCGCACGGGGCAAGTGAGATGATTCGGAGGGCGGGCCGATGATCGTGATCGTTGATGAGCGCGAGCTCGTAACTGAGGGCTACAGCTCACTTTTCGATCGCGAGGGCGTCGCCACCGCCGGCTTCGCGCCAGGCGAGTTCGGCGAGTGGGTGAACTCTGCCGCCGACACGGATTTAAGATCGGTCAGGGCTTTCCTTATCGGCGACTGCCGCGAGGGCGCCATCTCGCCGCGCCAGATCCGCGACCGCACCGGGGCGCCGGTGATCGCGCTCAGTGAACAGCACTCGCTGGAACACACGCTCAGGCTCTTCGAGAGCGGCGTCGACGACGTCGTCCGCAAGCCCGTGCACATCCGCGAGATCCTCGCCCGCATCACCGCCATCCGCCGCCGCGCCCGCGAAGAGGCCGCCTACACCGAGGTCGGCTCGATGCGCATCTTCATGGATGGGCGCGACCCGGAGATCGACGGCGAGCCGCTGCCGCTGCCGCGTCGCGAGCGGCGCATCCTGGAGTATTTGGCCAGCAATCGCGGCCGGCGCGTGACCAAGACGCAGGTGTTCAACGCCATCTACGGCATCTTCGACGAGGAGGTCGAGGAGAACGTGGTGGAGAGCCACATCTCGAAGCTGCGCAAGAAATTGCGTGAGAAGCTCGGCCACGACCCGATCGATTCCAAGAGGTTCCTCGGCTACCGGCTAGTGTTTTGATGGTCGTCGCCGGCACATCCCGCGCCAGCCTCGCGCAAGACACGAGGCTTAGTTTTGTAGCCTCTCAGAAAGGCACCGAGGAGATGTATCGATGAGCCTCTACGGAATGATGCGCACCGGCGTCTCCGGTATGAACGCCCAGGCCAACCGCTTGTCCACGGTGGCCGACAACATCGCGAATTCCGACACCACCGGCTACAAGCGCTCCTCCGCCGAATTCTCGACGCTGATCATGCCCAGCACCGGCGGCGCCTATAATTCGGGTGGCGTCACGACGACGATCCGCTCGGCCGTCAGCTCGCAGGGTGTTCTGCAATACACCACTTCGGTCTCCGACCTCGCCGTCAACGGCGACGGCTTCTTCGTCGTGCAGGACCCGAGCGGAACGCCCTATCTCACCCGCGCCGGCGCCTTCGTTCCGGACGCTCAAGGACGCCTCGTCAACGCCGCCGGCTACCAGCTGATGGCCTACAGCTACGCCAACGGCGATCCGGCCGCGACCGCCAACGGCTTCGAAGGCCTCGTGCCGGTGCAGATTTCCGATCAGGAGATGACGGCGACGCCGAGCACGGAAGGGACATTCACCGGCAACCTGCCGGCTGGCGCCACCGCTGTCACCGCCGGCAACCTACCCACCGACAACAGCACCTCGTCACAATACACGTCGAAATCGTCGCTGGTCGCCTACGACAATCTCGGCAACAAGGTGTTGCTCGACGTCTATTTCACCAACACCGGCACCGGCACCTGGCAGGTCTCGGTGTTCGATCAGTCGAAGGCCACGGCCGGCACGTCGTTCCCCTATGCGGGCGGCGCGCTGGGTTCGGCCAATCTCACCTTCGACACCACCACCGGCAAGCTCACCGGCGCGACTACCGGCGTGTCCTTCACGGTGCCGAACGGGTCGACTCTCAACCTCGACCTCTCCAAGCTGACGCAACTCGGAACCGGCTTCACGGTCTCCGACGCCAACGTCAACGGCAATGCGCCGAGCACGATCGAAAAGATCCAGATCAGCCAGGACGGCGTCATCTACGCCCAATTCGAGGATGGCTCCACCAAGCCGCTCTACAAGATCCCGCTGGCCGACGTTCAGAGCCCCGACAACCTCACCGCGATGCCGGGCAACGTCTATGTGCAGAGCGCGGACTCAGGCGCTGTTCGCATCGGCTTTGCCAATGAAGGAAAGCTTGGCTCGGTTGTCTCGGGCGCGCTCGAAAATTCCAATGTCGATATCGCCGAGGAACTGACCAACATGATTGCGGCGCAGCGCAGCTACACCGCCAACTCGAAGGTCTTCCAGACCGGTTCCGACCTGATGGACGTCCTGGTCAACCTGAAGAGATAACCCCATCGGGCGCCAGCCCGTGAAAGACCCGCATGTCGCTTTCCACCGCATTAAGCATCGCCCAGTCGGCGCTCCTGGCCACATCCAAGCAAACCAGCGTCGTGTCGCGCAATGTGGCCGACGCGTCCAACCCGGACTATGCCCGTCGCGTCGCCGTCGTCACCAGCACGGCGCCCGGCGCGCGATCGGTGGAGATACAGCGCGCCGCCAATGATCTTCTGTTCCGGCAGAACCTTTCCGCGCTGTCGGCATGGAGCGGCCAGAGCGCGCTTTACAGCGGCATGGATCAGCTCGACCTATCGGTTAATGGTGTCGACAATGCATCGTCTGCGTCGACCGCGATCGGCAATCTGCAGCAGGCGCTGCAGCTCTACGCCACCACGCCGTCGAACCAGAATCTCGGCGCCAGCGTCATCGACGCGGCCAAGCAGGTGGTGAGCTCGCTGAACGACGGCACCACGGCGATCCAGGATTTCCGCACCCAGACGGACGGCCAGATCGCCACCGCCGTCGACGATCTCAACTCGCTGCTCAGCCAGTTCCAGGACGCCAACAAGGCCGTCATCGCCGGCACGCGCTCCGGCACGGATGTGTCGGACGCGCTCGACCAGCGGGACGCGCTTCTCAAGAAGATCGCCGAATATGTCCCGGTCTCGACCTTCACGCGCGGCGACAACGACATGGTCATCACCACCAAGGACGGCACGACGCTGTTCGAGACGGTGCCGCGGTCGGTGACCTTCACGCCCTCGGCCGGCTACACCGCCGGCACGCCCGGCAACACGATCTATATCGACAATGTGCCGCTTTCTGCAGGCACCGGCGACAATACCAGCGCCGACGGCAAGCTTGCCGGCATGCTGAAGCTGCGCGACGGCGTTGCCGCGACAATGCAGAGCCAGCTTGACGAGATCGCGCGCGGCCTGATCACGGCATTTGCCGAGACCGCGCCGTCTCAGCCCAACGCCGCAGGCCTGTTCACCTGGTCCGGCGCGCCGGCTATTCCCGCTGCCGGCACCCTGGTCGACGGCCTCGCCGGCTCGATCAGCGTCAACGC
>NZ_RZSR01000322.1:0-5766 GCF_004023265.1 Mesorhizobium sp. M1A.F.Ca.IN.020.06.1.1 | reverse complement strand
ACCGCCGTAAGGGTCGATCGGACAATCTGCGCGACGGAGTAGTCCTCGATCGCCAGCGTGAGCTGGCCGGCTTCGATCTTGGACAGGTCGAGCACGTCGTTGATGAGCCCGAGGAGGTGACGGCCGTTTGCCTGCACACGCGCGACGGTCGCCTTTGCCTTGTCCGGGAGTTCGCCATAGATGCCGTCGACCAGCAGTTCTGTGAAGCCCAGAACTGAATTGAGCGGTGTCCTGAGTTCGTGGCTCATATTCGCCAGGAACTGGGACTTGTGGCGGCTGGCTGCTTCCAGCTCCTCGCCTTTCTCCTCGATCTCGCGGAACAGCTTGGCATTCTGGATCGCGACCACCGATTGGGCTGCGAAGGTCTCCAACAGGTGAACAACTTGCTCATCGAAGGCGCCTGGCTTGTGGCGCCTGACGACCAATGCACCGACGATCTTGTTGGGCCTCAGCAGCGGAACGATCAGGATGCCGCGATATCCGGCGTCGAGGATCGTCTTTCTCACAAGGAAGGATGAGGTTTCCTTGCCGAGGTCGGGAAACTGCACCGGCATGCACCGTCCGGGCGCGTCGCCAATACCCATATCGGCCAGCCCGATCGTCTGCTGCGAGACTGCGGCGATAAGCTCATCGCTCATCCCAAAGTTTGCGCGAGGGCGGAATTGCTGCCGCGTGCTGCTGAACACATAGATCGTGCCAGCATCCGTCGCCGACAACTGGACCGCCTTGGCAACGATCGTCTTCAGCACCGTGTCGAGATCCAGCGTCGAATTGACCGCCTTGCTCACTTCGCCGAGCGCCTCGAGCTCACCGACCGACGCCGCAAGCTCGCGCGTCCGTGCCTGCACCGCCTCGAAGAGCCGCGCATTTTCGATGGCGATCACGGCCTGGTCGGCAAATGTCTCGACGAGCGCGATCTCCTTGGGACTGAACGGTTGCGGTTCAGCCCTCGTCATGACGAATACGCCAACGAGATCACCTTCCCGCAACAGGGGGGCAGCGAGGACGGTGCGGAATCCGCCTGCCTCAGCGATCAAGGCGACGCGGTAGTCCGGATCAGCGGTCACGTCTTCGATTTGCACGATCCGCCGTTCTTCGATTACGCGCCCTACGGCGGAGCCTCGCCCAGCGGCAAGCGCTGGAAGTGGATTGGCGTCGACATAGGCACGGAAACTGGGCGGGTAGCCAAGCGTCGACACATAGCGGAATACGCCATCAAGCAACTGCACGATGCCACCCTTGTCGGCGCGACAGAGCCTGACAGCCGATTCCACCAACGTATCGAGCACCACCTGTAGATCGAAGGTAGAGCGGCTGATGACCTTCAGAACGTCTGCAGTGGCTGTCTGCTGCTGAAGGGCTTCGTCGAGCTGCTGCGTGCGTGTCTCAATCTCCTGATACAGGCGGCCCAGCTGGTCGGAGGTCTGGTTGACGTTAGCAGCGAGCACTCCAAGTTCGTCGCGATTGGCGACGGCAACCCGTTGGGCGAAGTCGCCGGCCGCTATCTGGCTGAGACGCGTCTCGATCTTCTTGACCGGTTCGATCAACGACCAGGAGATGATGTAACCGAGCCCCAACGCCAGCAGGATACTGCCCACGGCAAACGAAACCACGATCAGTCTGGACGTGCCGTACGCACCCTCGGTCGTTTCGATGGCCGCCACCATGTCGGCTTCGGCCATGTTGACCAGCTGGTTTGTCAGCCGCTCGAGGCGATCAGCCGACGGTATGATTTCATCAAGCTGAACCTTGCGCGCCTCCTCGGTACGGCCCGCGCGGACAAGCTCTGCCACGTGCGTCACCCCGGCCGTCAGTTTCTCGTACTCTTGCCTGACCTGGCCAAGCACTTCCACCTCGGCTTTGGCGACGAACTCCATGCGCTCGAGGTCGTAGCCGAACTGATTGAGCTGGCGCAGCGCCGTATCCAGCATCCGGTTATCCTGTAGCAACAGGGCGGTGGAAATACCGTAGAGCTGGGTGGTCGTATCGTGCTGTACTTGGCGGTAGGCCGCGATCCTGCGCTGCAGCTTGATCAGCTCGTTGGTCTGATCGTTGACCCCACTCAGCACCTGCAACCCGACGGCACCGAGCACGATGAGCAGGCCGACGATCGACAGGAACGCGATCAAGAGCTTGGTCTGGACGCGCGCCGGCAGCCGGGCAACCCAGCCAACGAGCCAGTTCGTTATGCTATTTGGTTTCGTCCAAGAGGCCGAGAAGGTCACCCCGGAACTCCTCCAAGTCGAACCGGACGCCAAGATATTGTACTCGCAAGATGCCATTCGGGTCTACGAGCGAGGTCAACAAGGTATGGTCGACATCACCGTTCGCCGCCTGCTTCGCGAAGACCCCATATTTCCGTCCAACCTCATGGACAATCGCCGGATCGCCGGTAAGAAACGACCAGCCCTTCAGATCGGCGCCAAAATTCTGCGCATACTCCTTCAAAACATCGGACGTATCGCGCTCCGGGTCGACGGTGATCGAAATGAAGGCGATCTTGGGTCCGAACGCACTGCCCAACTTTTCCTGCACGCTGGCCATCTGGGCGGTCAGCATGGGACAGACGTCGGCACAGTGCGTATAGATGAATGCGATGGCGATCACCTTGCCGCGAAAGTCGTGCAGCGAGACGCGCTCCCGGTCCTGCGACGTCAGCGTAAAGTCTGGAGCCGGTCCGATTGCCGGCAATCGCTCATCGTGCTGCGCGTCATGCGCCTGCGCTGGCCCGGCCATCAGCGCCAGCAGCAAGATACGGGCTGCCAACCCGCTCACGTCTTGAGCTCACGCTTCAGTTGCTCCAGGAATCGCCAGTCTGTTCCCTCGGCGATGATCTGCTGTGGGCTCGACTTGATCATGCCCGTCTCCTGCATGCGCAGCGCGTAGAAGCGCATCGACGCTTCGGCATCGTAGTCCCGCCATACGCCGTATCGCGTGTCGCTCAGCGTTTGCAGCGCGATTTCGTAGCTGGGGACGAAACCTCGATCGACCATTTGCGCTGCACTCCATGCGGGGTCCGAAATGCATAGGTCGGCGCCCTTGAGGATGGCCCTGAGCACGCGCTTGGTCGCCACCGGGTATCTGTTCACGTAGTCCGCAGCGGCCGAGGTCATGCAGCAGAAGTGCTGCGACCAAGGGCGATCGAGGGTCGTGTTGAGGATCGTGTGGCCGATTTTCTTTGCGCGCAGTTGCTGCGTTTCCGGCGGCGTGAAGAGATATGCATCGAACTTTCCGTCGGCGAAGGCTTCCACCGGCTTGCTTTCCTCGATCCATTCGATGTCGTTGACGGGATCCAGTCCAATATAGGCGGCCATCAGGGCGACCAGCACGCGCGACGGCGCATGGATGTCATGCATGCCTACCCGCTTGCCCTTGAGATCCGGGATGCCTTGGATGCTGTCGTTGGCGATTAGCTCGAGGCACCCCGAATGCAGACCGCCAAGCACCCTGATTGGCACGCCCGCGTCGATCGATGCGACATGGACCGGCGCGTAGTTCATGCTGAAATCCGTGTCGCCGCGTGCAATCCACACCGCCTGATCGACTTTTTCGTCGCCCTGCACGTAGCGGACGTCGGTGAAGCCCTCCGCTTTGAGGAACTCTCCGGCCAGGTACATCCCTGCCCAGCAGTAGGCGCCATCGATCCACCGCGGCAAGCGAACAGAGGTCGTTTCAGGGGGTGCCTCGGCCCAAGCGTCGGTCGTTGTGCCGATGAGAGCTGCAGCGCCTGCTGCCGCAGCTCCGGCCATGAAGTGGCGGCGGTTCTGGATGATTTGCATGGGGTTCTCCCTCACGTGGAAAATGGGCACGCGGGTGGCTGCCTAGTCAGGTCTTCAGCTCGTGCTTCAGTTCGTTGAAGAAACGCCAGTCGGTGCCTTGGGCCAACAGCTTCTGGGGGGTGCTCCTCAGCATCCCGACCTCGTGGAGACGCAGGGCGTAGAAGCGCAGGGTGTCCTCAGCGCTATACTCACGCCAACCGTAGGGGATCGCCTTCATGACCTGGAGGGCATGGTCATAGCGCTTAGTATAACCCTGCTGCACCAAGAACTGGGCGGACTGCTCGGGCTCGCTGGCGCAGAAATCCGCCGCTTTCAAGATGGCGCGGAGGGCGCGTTTGGTGGCCACCGGATGCGTACGGACGAACTCCCGCCCCCCAGCCAACATACAACAGAAGTATTGCGACCAGGGCCGGTCCACGGTGCTGCTGATCACCACATGGCCGATCTGCTGCTCCCGCATCTCCTGCGGTTCGGGGGGAAAGCCCAAATAGGCATCGATCTTCCCCTCACTCAGGAGCCGGATGGACTCGGGTCCCGGATGCATGACGAAGTGTATGTCCTTATGGAGGTCCAGGCCGACATACGCCGTCATAGTGGCGAGAAAGACGTATCGGCTGGAATCTAGCGCTGGCACGGCCACGGTCTTCCCCTTGAGATCGCGGATCGACTGGATGCGATCGGTCCCGAACAGTTCAAAGCAGCCGACGTGGAGGCCTGCCAGGATGACGATGGGATCCCCCGCCTCCAGGCGGAGAAGGAGCGGGGCGGCGAAATGCGCACTGAGGTCGGCTTCACCGGAGGCGAGGGCCGGCGCGATGTCTGCCGTCCCCTCTCTTTGGAGGTAGTGCACCTCGGTGAACCCTTCGCTGCGCAACAGTTCTTCGGCTACATACTGGGGGGCCTGACAGATGCTGGGAACCCGGACGAGCCGGATCCGCGTCGTCTCAGGCGGTGGCTCCGCAGCGGCGCGCCTGGGGTGCCAGCCCAGAAGCCCCGCTGCCCCCGCCAGCGTAATCCCACGCAGGAACCTCCGTCGGCTGAACCGTCCGGGATATACGGTATGCATGGGAACCTCCTTTCCAGATGGTGGCCAGTGCGACACTGAGAACACTGACCCGTGGATGCTGTGTTGTGCACAGTCGGCCGTACCTGCATGGCGGGCTCTGGGCTTGCCGCTTGCTCACATCTTCAGCTCTCGCTCCAGCGGCGGTTCCGCATGGAGTGACCTCGGAAGGACGACGACACCGGCAGCGCCTGCCAGGGCAGCACCGGCTAGGAATCGTCGGCGGGTTTGCGTGATCTGCTGCATCGGAACGCTCCCATTCCGAATCGCGAAGGGCAATTCTGGCCGGAACCGAGCAAAAGAGGTTTCGACAGAGGCAGGTGGTCTTGTGGGCGCGACGAGTGGTGTGGATGCTAGCGCCCAGTCCGGTGCGGGAGTCTTGCGCTCTCAGTCGCCGGCTCATTTATTAGCAACCGACGATATGTCACGATACGCCCAATTTGCGTCGGCTGCGAGCCCAAAACTTGCTCGCGCCTCTTGCCCCAGAACCGCTGCCCATTTTTGGGCGACATGCATTTGTTAGCGACACCGTCAGGCCGCCATTTCCACCGGAAGGCCAGCGGCTTTCCATTCCGGCATGCCGTCCTCGAGGCGGCGCACGGAATGGCCAAGCGAGCGCAGCGCGGCCACCGCCTCGAAGGACATCACGCACCATGGGCCGCGGCAGTAGGCGACGATTTCCCGTCCGGGGTCGGCACCCTGGGACCAGGCCTTGACTTCTCCGAGGGGAACATTGACCGCGCCGGGCACGTGGCCAAGCGCGAACTCGTCCGGCGGGCGCACGTCGATCAGCGTCACCAGCCCGTCGCGCATCAGCGCCTGAAGCTCGCCGCGCGTGACCGGCTGTATGTCGTCACGTGCCTCGAAACAGTCGCGCACAATGCGATCGACCTCAGCAAGCTGCCGCTCGGCAATGCCGCGCAC
>NZ_RZSR01000031.1:0-14615 GCF_004023265.1 Mesorhizobium sp. M1A.F.Ca.IN.020.06.1.1 | reverse complement strand
GACAGAAACCGGAGTGAGGACATTTCCTTGTTGGTCTTGAGGCACACCGTTGATATCGGCGATAGCAGACCCAAGGCGACAACCAAAGGCTCTCACTTTTGTCCACGGGTAGTTCGCCATGACGAAATTCGCGAGGGCAACCGCCTTTGCGCTGCCCCAAACCGGGCGGCCAAGCGGCCAGCGGAGGCTGTTGCCAGGTTGCACGGTGTCGTGATCGAGGAAGGCAATTTCGCCGACTCCAGCTCGCGACAGTTCAAGGCCTGTGAAGCTACCAATCGCACCGCAACCGACTACCAGTGCCTTCTTGCCGAGAAGTGAATTTGCAACCGGCAGTCGGGCAAAAATATCGTCCTTTCCTGCACGCTCTCCAAGGACTAGCCTCGTTGTAGCCGCACCGGCTTTGCCGTTCGCGAACGCACGCCTTGTCGCAAGGAACAGCCAACCTGCCCCATTCTTCTTGGCGGAGCCATACTCGGTTTCCTCAGGAAACACGATCCCTGTGAGGGAGATAGGGCCACGCGTCGCGTCAATGACCTTTTGCACGCTGGCGGCCTGCAGCACCGCCTGCCGCGCAAGTTCATTCTCCGCTAGACGAAGCATGTCCTCGGCGTCGGCAGTCCGCGGGGGTGTGAACTTGACCCATCGCCCCGTAACCAACTGCGCGTCCGTCAGCTCGTTCGGCAACCCGAACCTTTTTCCGCAAATCGTGCCGGCGCTTGTTTTCAGCTGCCTCAAGACGCCCTCAAAAGCGTCAGGGTTACGTGGGGTGGGGCGTGGTGTATATACGACTTCCATAATGCCATGGCCACCGGTTGGGACCGGCATCTGTCCGTCGAACAGAATGATCGAGTCCTCTTCCTCTGTTCCCACAAAATAGGGCATCAGCGGATCAGCGACCTGCTCTTCGAGCTTGGCTGCATCACCCCACCTGCCCTCGGCTCTAGCTGCAAGAGCCCGCAATAGATGGTCGAGGCGCTCCTGGATGAAATCTGCAACAAGCTGCTTCGAGTTCCACTGCCCCGTCTCTTGCGTTAGCAGACAGAGTTCGCGTGACAGTGGATTCTGATGCCGCTCAAAAACCTCGGCGGGAGCGGCCACCGCAGGCCGGCAGAACGGATGAAGCGGGGAATAGCCGATGCGCAACAACATCGAAGCGGGCCGGCCCAGCACGGGCCAGTCCGCTTCGAGGATCAGCAAACCATTTCTCTCATAAATAATGCGCGGGGCGATTCCGAGACGTGCGTATGCTGCGAGTTCGTCCTCAAAAAGTCTCGGCCAGAGTGTCCACCAATCGTCTATCGCAGCACGTCCATTGTGTTTTGCCAATCGCTAGCCTACCGGGCGGTGATCGGGCGGTGTGCTTGGGCGCGGCGGGCCATTTCCGGGGGTCTCGCTCGGCGGGCCAGGAGGAACATTGGGATGCTCTGGATGCGGAGGATGGTCGTGTCCGGGGCCCGGATTTGGCAGCTTAGCCATCATTGATTCCTTATTTTCCGTAATCAGCGCTAAGTGGCCCTGCTTAGCATGTCAAGATATAACGCTTTTTATACACAGTTCCGTATTGCGGCACGCAAAGCCGATGCCGACAAAGCTCCTTTTGATTTTGTAAATTGTTTCCGGCAACATAGTTCGTGCGGCGGCTGGTAATCGCGCGGTTCTGCCATCGTCGGCATCTTCCACGTTGAGGAAATTGGCAACGCCGTTGCAGCCGGCTGCTCTTTCAGTGGCCGTGCGTGCGCCCCAGGCAAACCCAATCAATAAGGTCGGTCGGAATTCTGGTTTAATGCGCTGCCCAGGGGACGATCGTCGATATGCGCTTTAACACGAGGAGGCTCAGGCCTTTCGACAAGCGGAGTGATGGCAATATTGGTGGATCTTGATCCGTTCGGACCTGGCCGGCCGTCTCCCCGGGTGCGAACGGGTGCCTGCAGCTCGTTTCGCATCGGAATTCGAGGGTTCAGCCCCCGATGACTTCCTAAGGCTGCAACGCTGGTTCAAGCCCCAGCCTCAGCGAGTCGGAGGGAGTATGTAGCTCGTTGGAGCTGGTCATACCTCTCCAACAGCTTCCAGTCCTATATGATATTTGAGGTCCACGTGGCGCCGAGGACGGGGAGAATGTTGAGGACCCGGCCAACGCCTCCTCGGGAAAGACAAAATACCCTCGACGCGGTACACGTAACGTTATGGGCGACTCAATGCGAACTATAGTGAGAATAGAGCAAGAATCCGCGCTTAACGCTCTCAGGGTCAAGGACACCACACGCCGGAGCAACACTGCAGCAGCGCAGTCGTTTAGCTGCGTCAAATCCGCAGAGCTCGCCCAACTGGTAGGCGACTTGCTTCCCACCGACGAAGGATGCCTCGTGGTATTCGGGTCCTTAGCAAGGGGAGAATACACTGCGGACAGTGATCTGGATTGGGCCGTCCTTATCGATGGCCGAGCCGATTCTTTTCATTTGAAGATCGTGCACTCGCTCAAACACAAGCTGAACGAAGCCAAATTCAACCTCCCGGGGCCTACCGCGGTCTTTGGCGGCCTAGTGTTCAGTCACGACCTGGTGCATGCGATCGGGGGCGAAGAAGATACGAACAGAAATATGACTCGCCGACTGCTCTTGCTGCTTGAATCGACCGCCATAGATTCGCACTCCAGCATGAAGTGCACGGACGCATTTTGAATGCGATTTTGAATCGCCACGTCGAAGAGGACGCAAATTTCATCCTCGGTAACCGTCGCAAAGATAGAATACCGCGCTTCCTATTGAACGACGTGTACGTTTCTGGCGGACGATGGCTGTCGACTACGCGAACAAGTACCGAGCAAGGGCCGGAGAAAAGTGGGCTCTTAGGAACATAAAGTTGCGGCGCCTGATCCGGTGGCCACCGAACATAAACGGTCATGGGGAAAGAGCCGGCGATACTAGACGCGGCACGATCAGGGGCGAAATATGGAACCGCATGAGAATGACCTGTCGAACGAGGTGGCAGCGCTCGCCGACATCCTTAAATGGTCAGCGGAGGTGCCGGCATGGCAACGCGATACGTTGCGGTCGGCTGCAGCCAGACCAAGCTGGAGGCAGCCGACATCTCGGCACCCGTCGCCATCAGCAAGGGCGACGGACAGGCATACCGCTCGACGCGAGCCACATCAGGGACCCTGCAGCCAGCCACGCCGTCGTCAGCCTCAGCGCTCTTCAGCCTGCCGCACGTTAATGCACTGGCGCCCGGTGAACGACTTTCGTTCGGTAAAACGGGCCTGACCGCCATTTACGGCGACAACGGCGCCGGCAAATCCGGCTACGCCCGCGTCCTGAAGCACTCTGCCGGGCGCGCTCGCCGAAGGGCGACGCGATCCTTCCCAACATCTATGCGGCGGCATCCGGCACGCCGTCCGCCAGTGTCGACTTCTTCATCGGCGAAGAGAAGCGAAGCGCATCCTGGCTCCAGGGTAACGCGCCAGATCCAATACTCTCGGCCGTCAGTGTATTCGACTCGCGCACTGCAAATGTCCATGTCGAGAACTCCAACGATCTCGCCTACACACCGCTGCCGCTTCGTATCCTCGCGGGTCTCGCGCAAGCATGCCAGGACGTGAAGGCCAAACTGGCCGCCGAGAAAAAAGCGCTCCAGGAAGCCCGCCTCAAGTCGGCGATCGAGCAGCTCGAGCGGCTCATTGCCGCCGCTACTGACGAAAGCCGGGCAGCGTTACGCGAGGCCCATACGCACTTTGCAACGGCGCGCTCCTCCGCCGCGGCCGGCTCCGCCAACCTGTTCGCGGATGAGCCGCTGCCCCACATCGGCTCGGACGTCTGGAAGCCCTTGTGGGAGGCTGCTCGGGATTATTCCCGCGCATCCGCCTATCCCGACCGGCCGTTCCCGGTGACCGGGATTGGAGTCCATTGCGTCCTATGTCAGCAGCCGCTCTGCGAGTAGGCCTCGAAGCGACTCAGCAGCTTGGAGGTTTTCGTGCAGGATGAGAGCAAGCGTCGCGAACAGGAAGCCGCAGACGCGTATGACAAGAAGCTCGCAGCGGTCTCGTCACATGCCATCTCTATGAAGTTTCTCGTCAGCAGAAGGGCCGTCCTGTCCAAGGTCTGAGTCACGGCCTCTATGTCTTTCGCGTCATCGATGAATGGCTGGACGCGGGCGCCCGAAAGCTATTCCACAAATGTTATGGTATTTGGATAGTCGTTGATATTAGCATACCTGTGCGTTATCTCTTCGTCAACTTGTATTTCTCGCAGGGCAACAATGCTTGCCCACACGCCAGTGTCTTCGTCCAACCACACTATTTTTGAGTTCGGGTTTTGTGAATGATTTATCATTGAGATTAGACCGAAAACAACATAGCCTGAGTGTTGATTTTCTATAGATTCATGTGTCGGCCGAACAAAGTAGTACTCGAAAAGTCCGGAGCGCTTTAATAGCTGTTCATCATGACTGGTAAATCCCCATGTCGGATCTCTTTCAATCAAATCGCCGACCTTGAATGGAATATTGGCAAATACGCCACGTCCCTTTTGGGAAACATTCCTTACATACACGGGGTTTCGCCGATCGCCGACCGCTCCATTCATCGCGTTTTTCCTTCTTCTGTACTTCTCACTATTGCTTCATCGCACGATGGTCTTCGGCGGGTCAGCGCCGCCAAAGCTACGGTCTTCGGCGGGTCAGCGCCGCCAAAGCTACCACATCCCCTCCGTGAATAACGTTATGTTAGGTGACGTTCAGGTTATACGATTTCTCAAAAAGGTAATGCTAGAAATATAATTGTAAAGGTCGGCATATGGACTGAGCATTGGTGAGCTCTCGCCGATCAGTCAGCAAATGGCATTAACGGCCATTCACAATAAATTCACACAACTTCACGACTGCAGATCGCTGGCGATGATAATTGTAATGGCGAACCAAGGTGACAGGAACCGACTGAAGGTCATCTCGCCCGGAACAGTTGTATGTGTGGCCAGAATCTACAATGGAGACGAATTGCACCTTGGAGGCAAGAGTCTCCCCAGTCGTCTTTGGATGCAATAGCTGTAAGCGGTTGCCCTAGGTGGGCTCGCCGCCAGTTTCAAAATTGCCCTTTTGAGCTCAATCAATCTTCGGCAAACGAAGTCCTCGGCTATGACGTTTGTCGCGAAAGCAGACGTCCGATCTTTCCGAAGAGACCGGGCTACCGATGCAGAACGGCTGTCGGCAAATGTCCGGCGTCCAGGTCCAGGAGAGTTTCGGCGGCTAAGAAGCAGTCGGGTCGACCGGCGGTGGCAATCACGCGGGTTACCTGAAGTATGAAGGCGCAGGACGGTGTGCCCAGATTGGTACTCTCAACGCAGTCGCCAGCGCGAGGCATCGCTATGTATGCCGCGGGTGTGTTCATGCTCTGCGTCATGGACGCCATGATCAAATGGCTGTCGACTGACTATTCGATCGCTCAAATCGTATTTTTCCGCGCCGTCGTTGGGCTTGTTCCGACGTTGGCGATGCTACCGCGGCGGCCCGGACTTTTGTCGCTGAAAACCGGTAGGGTCGGAGCGCATCTGTTACGCGGTCTTGCCAGCCTAGTGGGTACGTTCGGCTTTTGCTGGGCCCTGGCGGTGATGCCCTTGGGCGCCGCCTACGCTATCGGGTTTGCCTCGCCGATGTTTGTTACTGCCATGTCGGTCCCAATTCTGAACGAGAGTGTAGGCTCAAAGCGGTGGCTGGCCGTATTTGTAGGCTTTGCTGGCGTCCTTATCATGATCCGACCGGGCGTCGACGGCGCTTTCGGCGGGGGCACCATAGCATTTGTTGCTACCGCTTCGTACGCCCTGTCGATGGTGCTGGTCCGCCTTCACAGTCGCACCGAGAGCAACGTTGCGATGATCTTTTACGGCAGCGTTGTCGTCATAGCGGCAACTGGCGTTCAGATACCTTTCGTCTGGATCACACCGGGGTGGTCGGACGGCGGTCTTCTTGTCCTGGTCGGGCTCCCTGGCGGCGCCGGCACTCTTATGATGGCCCAGGCCTTTCGCATGGCAACGCCATCAATCGTTGTGCCGTTCGAGTATACTGGCATGGTATGGGGCGTTGGGCTCAGCTTTTTGATCTGGGGAGATGTACCTGACCTGTGGACTTGGATCGGATCGCTCGTCGTTATCGGCAGCGGCCTTTACATCCTGCACGGGGAGATAAAAGCCGGACCACCGCCGTCGCCGCCCGCGAATTTCGCTAACTCGCACGGCGAAAGTGAGGTTCAGCCTCCATCAGCGAGCTACAGCGGTACGGAACACTGCAATGGAGAGGTCCGTGGGCTGTCAGTTTCTCTTCATCGAGATCCCTGACGATCATCATCGCCTCTCAGGCTGCCGTGTTCACGGTGCTGACGATCACGCTTTCGATAGCGTCCTCGAGGATGCCGAGGCCGTAGCTCAGCTGATCTTCTCCAATGACAAGAGGTGGCAGACACTTCACAACCTCGTCGTTGGGACCAGAGGTCTCGACAATGAGGCCTTTCTGGAAAGCGGTCTTGACGACCTCACCGGCAACCTCTCCGGACTTCAGATCGATACCCCGTATCATGCCACGACCCCTCGCCGACACGCGGCTCGGGCCGTACTTCTCCGCGATCTGTTCAAGCCGGCTCTTCATCAGATCGCCTTTCTTCCTGACAGACGCTGCCAAGCCGTCTGTCCTCCAGAAGTGCTCCAGGGCTGCTCTGGCGGTTACGAAAGCATGGCAATTGCCGCGGAACGTGCCGTTGTGCTCTCCGGGCTCCCACTTGTCGAGTTGTCGATCGATTAGGACGAGGGCCATAGGCAGGCCGTACCCCGATATCGATTTGGCCATTGTGACGATGTCCGGGCGCAGACCGGCCGCCTCGAAGCTAAAGAACGCATCGGTCCGGCCAACACCGACCTGGATGTCGTCTACGATCAGCAGAGCTTCGTGCCTTTTTGCAATCGCTGCTACTTTGCGCAGCCATTCCGTCCCGGCGACATTGAGGCCGCCTTCGCCCTGAACTGTCTCGACAATCATCGCCGCCGGGGCGTCTATACCGCTGGAGGGGTCCGAGAGGACGCGATCAAGGTAATCGGCGGTGTCTACACTGGATCCAAGATAGCCGTCATAGGGTAACCATGTGACG
Organism: Mesorhizobium sp. M1A.F.Ca.IN.020.06.1.1; assembly: GCF_004023265.1. Classification (NCBI taxonomy): domain Bacteria; kingdom Pseudomonadati; phylum Pseudomonadota; class Alphaproteobacteria; order Hyphomicrobiales; family Phyllobacteriaceae; genus Mesorhizobium; species Mesorhizobium sp. M1A.F.Ca.IN.020.06.1.1. The sequence goes on along the minus strand of NZ_RZSR01000031.1, from coordinate 7,492 downwards.
CCGCCGAGCGGCTGGCCAGCGGCTGCGCGGTGGTACCGGTTGCCGGTGCAGGAGAGCGCGCCAAGGCTCACGCCATGGAAGCCATTGGTGAAAGCTATGACGTTGGAGCGTCCAGTGATCTTGCGTGACAGCTTGAGGGCAGCCTCTACCGCGTTCGCGCCGGTCGGACCCGCAAACTGTACGACGTAGTCTAGTTGTCGGGGCCTAAGGATCGTCTCGTGGAATTCTCGCAGAAAAGACTCCTTGGCCTCGCTATACAGATCGAGGCCATGGGTGATGCCGTCGGCGGTAATGTAGTCTGCTAGCGCGGACTTCAGCTCGGGGGGATTGTGCCCATAGTTTAAACTCGAGCAGCCCATGAGAAAGTCGAGATAGGCCGTCCCATCTCGCGCAAACAACTGAGCCCCACGCGCTTTCGCGAAAACGACAGGAAAGCGACGGCAGTAGCTGCGCACTTCGGACTCGAGATGGTTGAAGATCGCAAACTCGTTGTCGCGATCTGGTGCACATAGGTGGGTCATCATTGTCTCCTTATCTGCGCATTGGCTAGGTAGACCGGCGGCAATGCTGCAAATGGGGTTCACGGTCGAACCAGGGAGCTTGCCGGATTGATGCACCCAGGTTCTAGCCACAGCTGCGAAGAACAACTTGGACGAACACGAGTGCCCCTTCGCTTCGCGTTTCAAGAGAGAACATCTCAAAAGTCATGCCAACCGCGCCTAGCTAGGGAGCCTTAGAAATATTTTTTGAGTTTTGCTCAATGATTTGACCCGGAATGCAGCAGGCAACCCAGGCCGAAGCCAATGTGTGTCGCGGATCCGACAGACACGACAGTAGGTTTCGGTTGCGCGCGTTTTCTCAGGAATGGCCGCGGGGTTTAACAATGAGACTGGGAGCGGATCACATTGCGATCGGCGCTGACGACCGAGCGTGCTACAGACACGAAATTAGACTGATTTACGTGCGTCAATCAAACATCGAGAAGTCGAGGTATTGGTCGCCGGTCACGTAACGTCCCTTCGCTTCGGTGAACATTGCAGGGTAGGAGCGAAAGGTAGGTTCAGAATTCCGATTCAATGTCTTCCATGGTCAGAGGTCTCCGTATAACTATGATTCAACGTCATTCAACTAACTGGAAAGTTGAAATAAAGTTACAGCATATCTGTGGTTGCAATCCGTCCAGTACTGTACTTGTCGAAAACCGTAATCGCCTAACATCCCACTAAAAATATTTAAGTCGACTTTTCTCATGATTTCCGTTCTGATCATCTCACCTTTTTTGAGATGAAAGGCGAATTCTAGCCTGTGGAGATTAATAAATTGATCCCGCACAGACTCAAGGTAAGTTTCCATGCGATGCATCGATTTATTATGAAAAGATACATGTCGAAACTGGAATATATCAAAATCTCCACCAAAGCGCCAATTCAAATGTTGTAGAACGCATAGGTTGGCTAGAATAGCGGTTTGATTGTTGTATGCCGCCTCTAGGATTTCCGTTTCTTTATCCAAATCTATGCCGGCTAAAAAGTAATCGCCGGGAGACAAGGCTGAGCGAACCGTCAGGAGGAGATTATCCAACTCATCGTCGTGCATGTTCCCGATCGTGCTGCCGAGGCAAAATAAAAGCTTTGGGCTAACGAGGCTCTTGATCTCCGCGAGTCCGGTCTGGTAGGTTCCGACGATCCCTAAGAAGTTCAAATCCGACGACACGGAGAGAATGTTTTCAGCTGCTCTCTCCAAAATCGAGCGATTGATGTCCACGGCGGCGTAAGAGGTCGGGCCATGCATCTTCACATAAGCATCAACTAGCAGGGTTGTTTTCTCGGCATTCCCAGATCCGAGCTCGATGAGAGAGGCAGGACCTGTGATTTCGGAAATCGTCTTTGCGTACTTGTCTAGTATCTCTTTTTCTGTGCGGAACAGGTAATATGTTTGCTCGTCACACAGTCGCTCAAATAACTGTGATCCTGTATCGTCGTAGTAGTAAATGGAGTTCACATTGCGCGGCGATTCCGACAGGGACGCCACCAATAAATCTCCCTTGAAAAGCGTCTCATCAGGAACGTCCGCACCGATGATATCATATTGATGGCCTATGGCCGCTGTGTCTGTGCCAAGATCGTGTCGCACCATAGAGATAGCTCCATCTAATAGCGGTGTACTGGCGATGGGTAAGAAATGGCTTATGTATCGATTCGTCACCAATGACATGGATATCGGGGGCAGCTCCCGCCGTTTGACGAAGAAGGACTTTCAAAAGTCGTGCCAATCGTGCCGGGGAGCGTTAGAGATTCTTTACTGAGGTTAGTTCAATGACTTAAACGGGAATGCAGCAGGCAGCCAGGCCGAAACCGTTGTGTCGTGGAGTCGACAGACCCGACAGTAGGTGTAGGTTACCGGCGTTTTCCCGGGAATGGTGCCCGTGAAGGCTGGCCGTCGATAGGCTTGACTGACGTCGACGCTTTTCTCGTCTCTTACGCTCAACGATATTCCCGGTCTCACGTCAGCGATGTTGCGTGCCGTATTGGCTGTTTCCTGCGCTGGAGCGGGCGCATCCACGTCGATCTCAGCGAAGCCGTAATTGGCCGGTGAAGCTACGCCTCGACCGGTCACAGATCGTCGACGAGCCGCTCGAAACCCGGGCGCCCGACGGCGACGTTCGCGCTGCGGCCCAGATCCTCGTCGATCACCTCCATTGGGGTGCCCCCCACCATCTCATATTGCCGGCGTTGATTCTCAAGGTTTGCATGAACCTGTTGGGCCGTTGACTGTGTGAAGTAGACGGCGGCCTTGCGCTTCAGGAGTGCCATGGTAAGAAGATTACCGCCCGTCATCGGTCATCTCCTTCTCCGTGACACCTACAGCCGTCATCAGCAGCTTGGCGAGCTCGCGACCAAGACTGCGCGTTGCGCTCTCGTCAGCCCGTCCAAGGCTGGTAAGTCGAGTGGCATGATCAACTGCCACAGTGCTGGCCGGCGGGAGCAATGTCTTGATGTCGTTGTAGAGCCACCAGATCCGGCTCTGGCAGGGCCTCGTCGCGGCGCTGCGGTCGGTGAAGCTATCGAGGGCCATGGATCTGCCGCTCCATATGGACCCAGCACCGCGCGTGCTCGCCGATCGCGAACTGGCCCGCCCCATCACTGAGGATGACGGTGCCGTCGAGGGCCTTCGGTTTCAGACCACCCCACAACGCGCCTTCACTGGCGATGCGGAACGGATCCAGGGGGCCATCCTTGGGCCCAAGGCCGTGGGCGAGCAGATGGGTGTCCCATGATGCCTCGTCCTCGAACCCGGACGGCTAGCAGAAAATCCGTCGTGACCATCGGCAGCCCACGCTCCAGCATGTAGGCGCGTGAGGCGGCATTCAGGACCCACCGGGCCGAGGAGCCGCAGGAAGTTCAGCCGGCTCTTCGACTTGGTGGTAGTGAACACGGCGAACCGGTCATTGCCGATTTGCGTGCATACGCCATTGACCGCGCCATGGCGGGCGCCGGTGTCGTCGACGCTGACCCAACCGGCCGCAGCGAGCCCGGCCGTCAGAACCTGCTTCGCTTCGGCGAGGAAGGCCTCGATCTTGCTGGTCAGAATCCACACGACCTGGCGCTTGGAGATCGACACGCCGAAGTCGCGCAGCAACGCGACGATCGCTCCACGGTCGATTGACCCTGGTGATAAAGTGACAGCACCAGACGCCGAAGTTCCAGACCAAAGTGCCCGTCGACCCCGTCCGGCAACGGAGCGACGACAATCGGGCCATCCGGCAGCGGTCCCGATGATAGCGGACCACCCGCACCCCGACCGCCAGATCCTGCCCACGAAGCTTGTCCGCCCAGAAACCGCGAGCCCAGTGGCGGCTCATAACAAAGACGGCGCCCTCCGGTGACGATCGCCCGGCTCGATCCACTCCGCTTCGGATCCGTTGCCGCAGGCGAGCTCCGCTTGGACAACTGCTCCACCCCGCTCGGCTTCAGTGTCGGGCGCGGCCGTAGACCTTTCAGACGCCAGATCTCATCCTTCAGAGCCGCATTCTCGGCGCGAAGCCCGGCGCCCCCCCGCAACTGCACGATCATGTCGAGCAGGTCCGCAGGGGTCAGCGTTCGAGAATCTGGTGGCTCCGACATGGCCTGATAAAATCACGCCGTCCGGCAAACCGCCACCCACCCCAACCCGATACACCCGAGTCATAACGCCGCGTCCGCCACCGCTTTTGCCCCGGTTACCGTCAGTCAGCGCATCCACGGTCACCCGAGGTCTGCCCAAGATGAACGCTTCGCAAACGTCGCGAACAACATCCATGCGGGAACGACAATGACTTCGCCATGGCGCACGACAATACGCACGACTCTGTTGTTCGCCCGCTCCTCGGTATACTCGCATCGAACGGTCGGCCCGAAATACGGATGCTATCATACCAACCACAATCTCGCGCCTGACATGGGCAAAATGTCTGCGAGATGGCAGTTACAAGAAAAACAGGTCTCTTTGCGCGCAGCGGCGGAGGAGACGCGCCTGGGTCGCAATAGCCACTATGCTGCAGTGGGCAAAAAATGAATCGCGTCGATCCTTACGCCTGGCTCAAGCAGACCCTCGAGCGCATCACCCAACGCCGGCCGATCAACCAGATCGATGCACACATGCCTTGAAACTTCAGCCCCCAACGGTCTGAGCTCTACGCTTATAAACCTGCAACAAAACTCGAAATAAATTTCGCAGATTCTTAACGCGGCAAGCTCGTTGACGATGGTAGCCTCGGAAGCAAGGTCTGAGGTCAAGCGCGGCTATAAAGATGCCGACAATCCTTCAGACCGCCGCACCTCACGCACCGATGGAGTTCACAGCCAATGGCAAGAGCGCTGATCCTGATTGGAGGCACGACAACGGGCTCGGGTCTGCTATACCTCCAGGCTGCTCAGCGTCTTGGCCTTCAGCCAATTGCCCTTTCGGACGATCCAACTCTGTATGACCATTTCGCTGCGAGAGAGGTTGAGTCAATCCGTGTTGATACAGACGATCTTGATGCGCTGATCCGCGAATGTTCCCGGTTGCGAGCGACTTATGACATCGCCGGCATAACGGGCGCTGCCGATTCGTTTTGTACGATAGCCAGCAAGCTCTGTCGGCACTTCGATCTCCCTGGACCGACCCCGAGAGCTATTGAACAATGCCTCGATAAGTACACTCAACGTCAACTTCTCGCGGCTTTAGGCGTTCCGATGCCTAGTTATCGCTTGGCGGCCAATGCAGCGGAGATAAAGGATTCTGCCGCGGAAATCGGGCTGCCGGTGATAGTTAAGCCGGCGATGGGCCACGGCAGCGTCGGTGTTCGATTATGCCGCACTGCCAAGGACTTGGCCGAACATACGACCCATCTGTTAGGCGGGAAGCACATATGGCGGTCTTCGCCTAAGATACTGGTCGAAGAATTCGCACAAGGCCCCTATTATACCGCTGAAATAATGGGGAATGAGCTCGTTGCAATTGGCACCGGCGACTTCGGTTGCCCGCCTCATTTCGTTTGTCGTGAGTTCACCTTTCCGGCCCTGCTAAGCGATGATGAGCATGAGCGCATCGCCGATGTTTCGCTGAGCTGTTTGCGCGCTCTCGGTCTTGGCTGGGGGCCAACGAACATTGAGTTTCGGTGGACGAAGCGTGGTCCGGTCGTCATTGAAGTCAATCCGCGCCTTGCTGGCACACCCTTTCCTCAACTCATTCGTCTGGCTTACGGTGTCGATCTCATCACCCAGCACATCAAGGTTGCCATTGGTGAGGAATGGGATTTGCGCAGAAGGCATTCGCGCATCGCGGCCGCGCGGCACCTGATTGCTGATCGCGATGGCACCCTTGATTGGATCAATGGGCACAGCCAAGCGGCCGCAGTATCAGGTGTTACCGAGGTCAAGTTCTATGTTGAACCCAACAAACCGATTGTCAGAAAAGGCGATGATCGAGACTGCTTGGGACATGTCATCGCCGCTTCATGTAGTCGTCCTCACACCCAGGCGATACTTCAGCGTGCCGTCGACTTGATCGGGTGGTCGATCACGCCATTTCCGACCATTGATGAAATGGCACCTTGACTGAAAAATATTTGAAGCCCTGTAGGACAAGGGTCCCAAGAACTGTGAACGTGTCAGAGAATGCACGAAAGAACTATCCCGTGCTTTCCCGGTGATTTTGCAATGCCTCCATCCGGTCCATCACGCGACAAGAACGATCTCTTCCGCGAGCGCCTGGATGCGATCATCAAAATGCGGCACTCGCTGGTTCGGCTTTCGGCGCTGATGCAATGGGCGCGGTTCGATGAGGCATTCGGGCGCTTCTACCGCCCGGTCGGCAGGCCGGCCAAGCCGACCCGGTTGATGATCGGGCTGCATTGATCTCAAGCACGTCTACGATCTGTCGGATGAGGAGGTCGTGGAGCGGTGGGTCGACAATGCGTACTGGCAGTATTTCTGCCGCTTCGAGTTCTTCCCGCGTGAGGCGCCGATCAACGCCAGCACGATGACGCGCTGGCAAGCGGATCGGGCCTGGTGGGCCCGAGCAGATGCTGAAGGCAAGCGTCGAGGTGGCGCTCGACACCGGGGCGGCCAAGCCGAGATTCGTCGTCCTTGAAGAACTCGACTTCTCAGCATTAGTTGCACAAGGGCGCACCGTTGGAGCGGGCTATACCAGCTGAGCTGCGGCGTCAGGCTATTCGCGGCCGGAGGGGTGGCGTTGCTGTGGTTGCGAGCACCGCCAGGATGAAGGCGCACAAAAGCCTCAGTCAGTTGAGCAGGAAGCTGAAATTGTAGCCGACGGCGGCGAGCACGGCGTTGTTGGCGTCGCCTCGGGCGAAGGCCAGGAAGTTGCGGCCCATGCGGTGATCGGTCTTGAGATGGCCGATGACCGGCTCGATGGCGGCTCCGCCGTCGCAGCGCCCGTTTGACGGCCTTGGTGAGGCCGCGCTTGTAGCCGGCGACATGGACCTTGAAGGTCTTGTCCTTTGGCGCGTTGTGGCCGCGATAGCCGGCATCGGCGACGATCTTGCCGAGGTTGGCGCCGGTCGAGCTCTCGATTGCCGGAAGGATGGTGGCCAGCGTGTGGCCGTCATAGGGATTGCCGGGCAGCGCCTTGACGTGGGCGACGAACTGGCCGCCGTGGCTGCGCTTGAGCGGCGTGGCGACCGAGACCTTGACGCCGAACTCATAGGGCTTGTGGGCCTTGCCCTTGCCGATGCACTCCACCTCCGGAGCGTGCAGGGAGTAGACCTTCCGGCCCCGCTCGCGCTGGTCCCTGACGCGGCGGGCAAGCGACAACGACAGGCCGAAGACCTGCATCAGGCCCGGCTGCCCGGCGATCTTGCGGGCGATGTCGCGGATCACCGCGCCCAGCATGGTGCGCAGCCGCTTGAGCTGCCGGTTGGCGCGCTTGAAAGCGCCTTGACTGGCGTGGAGGGGTCGAAGAGCGCTGTTTGTCGCCAAAATAGTGTCACCGGCGCGTGCGGCGGCGG
>NZ_RZSR01000321.1:0-5785 GCF_004023265.1 Mesorhizobium sp. M1A.F.Ca.IN.020.06.1.1 | reverse complement strand
CTTGTTCCAGACCGGCCAATTCCAGCTCCTGATCTATTCCGGCCTGATGATCGTTTTGATGCTGGTGCTGCCCAACGGCCTGCTCAGCCTCACGGTTCCGACCCGGAAGAAGGCTTGAGCCATGGCCGAAATGCTCGAAGTTTCCGGCATCACCAAGCGCTTCGGCGGTCTCGTCGCGGTCAACAACGTCTCCTTCTCGGTGCGCGAGAAGGAGATTCTCTCGGTCATTGGTCCGAACGGCGCCGGCAAATCGACGCTGTTCAAGCTGATCTCGTCGTTCCTCAGGCCAACGTCCGGCGAGGTCCGCCTGAAGGGTGAACGCATCTCCGGCATGGCGCCGCATATCGCCGCGCGCAAGGGCGTCGTGCGCACCTTCCAGGAAACGACGATCTTCAAGAACATGAGCGTGCGCGACAACGTCATTATCGCGCATCATCTGCGCTCGAAGGCGAGCCTCGTCGGCTTCTTTCTCGGCACCGGCACGGCCAAGGCCGACGAAGCGGCTTTCGGCCAGTCCGCCGACGAGATCCTGGCGCTGCTCGGCCTGGCCTCGCTTGCCAGCGAGATCGCCCGCAACCTGCCACATGGCCATTTGCGCGCGCTGGGCATCGCGATCGGCCTTGCCACCGATCCCTCGATCCTGCTGCTCGACGAGCCCTTCGCCGGCATGAATCACGAGGAGACGATGCGCATGGTGGCGATGGTGCGGCGCCTGCGCGATCTCGGCCTCACCATCCTGCTCGTCGAGCACGACATGCCGGCCGTGATGAAGATCTCGGACCGTATCGTGGTGCTCAATTTCGGGCAGAAGATCGCCGAGGGAACACCGTCGGAAATCCAGGCCAACGAGAAGGTCATCGAAGCCTATCTCGGCAGCGAAGACGAGGCGATCGGGCTATGAACCAGATCCTGAACTTCGCCGGCGTCGAACTCTATTACGATCACGTATATGCGCTGAAGGGCGTCTCGCTCGAGGTCAATGAGGGCGAGACCGTCGCGCTGATCGGCGCCAACGGCGCCGGCAAGTCGTCGATCCTGCGCGCCATTACCGGGCTCAACCGGATAAGGTCCGGAGAGATCCACTACAGCGGCAAGCGCATCGACGGTGCCGCTCCAGACGAGATCGTCAAGATGGGCATCGCCATGGTGCCGGAAGGGCGCCGCGTCTTTCCCTATATGACGGTCAGGGACAACCTTTTGATGGGTGCCTTCACGCGCTCGAGCAAGGCCGAGATCGCGGCGACGTTGGAGATGGTGCTGGGGCGCTTTCCCCGGCTGAAGGAGCGCTTCTCCCAAGCTGCCGGCACGATGAGCGGCGGCGAACAGCAGATGCTGGTCATCGGCCGCGCGCTGATGGCCAAGCCGAAGCTTTTGCTGCTCGACGAGCCGTCGCTCGGAGTCGCGCCAAAACTTGTCCAGGACATCGCCCGCTCGATTGTCGCCATCAACCGCGACGAGAAGGTCAGCGTTCTGTTGGTCGAGCAGAATTCCCGCATGGCGCTTCGCATTTCGCAGCGCGCCTATGCGCTGACCACCGGCAGCGTCGCCCTGAGCGGCAACTCCGCCGAACTGCTGAGCGACGACCGGGTCAAGCGTCTTTATCTCGGCGGCGAGATCTGAGGCTGATTTCCATGCGCATACTCGTCATCAACCCCAACACGACCGCTTCGATGACCGGCAAGATCGGCAAGGCGGCGACAAGCGTCGCGTCCTCAGGAACCGAGATCGTCGCTGTCAATCCGGCCGATGGGCCGCCGAGCATCGAGGGCTATTTCGACGAGGTGTTTGCCGTACCGGGCATCATCGCCGAGATGAGCAAGGCGCCGGCGGCGGATGCCTATGTGATCGCCTGCTTCGACGATACCGGGCTCGACGCCGCGCGCTGCGCGACCGAAGCGCCGGTCATCGGCATCGGCGAGGCGGCCTTCCATCTCGCCAGCCTTGTCGCCGGCAAGTTCAGCGTGGTCACCACGCTTGCCCGCTCAGTCCCCGCCATCGAGCACAACCTTGCGAAATACGGTCTTTCCTCGCGCTGCGCCAAAGTGCGCTCGTCGGAAGTCGCCGTGCTCGAGCTTGAACGGCCAGGCTCGAACGCCAGGCATCGGATCTCGGACGAGATCGCGCGCGCCATTCGCGAGGATCACGCCGAGGCGATCGTGCTGGGCTGCGCCGGCATGGCCGACCTTGCGCACAGCCTGTCGCAAGAGCATGGCGTTCCGGTGCTTGACGGCGTCGTCTGCGCCGTCACCCTGGCCGAGAGCCTGTTCAAGGTCGGCTTGAAGACATCGAAGATCGGCGGCTATGCCGCCCCGCGAGGCAAGCGTTTCGCGGGTATCTTCGCTTCGGCGTCTCCCCCGGGCGCCGGTTCGCCCGGCTGAACGTGGCCCCGGGAGATCGATCCCGCGGGATTGACCGGGGCGCGAGCGCCATTAGATTGGACCGGCCGCTGGCGATTTGGGGGCAGAGCGGGCCGCGTCGGGCCTGCGCATTGAAAGCATGTTGACGGTACTCAGAGAAGACGATCGCGACGACAAGCCGGCAGCGCGCTGGTCGCCGATCTACTATGGGCTGAGAGACGCCATCGTCAGCCATCGTCTCGCTCCGGGCACCAAGCTGCCCGAGGACGAGCTGGCATCGATCTATTCAGTGAGCCGCACCGTCGTCCGCGCCGCCTTGCAGGCCCTTGCGCATGACCGGCTGGCGCGGCTGGAGCCCAATCGCGGCGCCTTCGTCGCGCAGCCTTCGAAGATCGAGGCGCGCGAAGTGTTCGAGGCGAGGGCGCTGATCGAACCCAAGGTGGCGGCGCTCGCCGCAAAGGCTGCGGTGCCCTCCGACATCGCGCAATTGCGAATGCACCTGGAGAAGGAGCATGAGGCGCTGCATGCCGGTCGCGATAGCGACGCCATCATGCTGTCGGCGCGCTTCCATGTCGGCATCGCCGAGATCGCGGCTCATTCGGTATTCACCAACTTCGTGCGCGACCTCGTCTCGCATTCCTCGCTGATCATCGCGCTCTACTGGAAACGCCGCGACGCCACCTGCGAGAAACATGCCCATCACGCGTTGGTCGACGCCATTGAAGCCGGCGACAGCGCCGACGCCGCGGCGCTGATGAACAGCCATCTGGTCGATCTGCTCTCGGGCCTCGATCTCACCGACAAGGTCGAGAAGTCCGACAGCCTCGCTGATCTGCTCCGCATCTGAGAGAGGCGTGTGCCCGGTCGATCGGTCTGATGCGTTAAGCCTGAGCCTGCCGTCCCCTCGGCCGTTTTCGGGTGGTCTCGGCGCCGCCTCGATACCTGATGTGATCGATGAATGCGCGCAGTTTGGGCAGGACCTGATGTTTTTCCGGATAGTAGAGGAAGACACCCGGCGATGTCGCGGCGAAGGCCGAAAGCAGCGTTTCGAGGCGCCCGTCCGCGAGCGCCGCGGCGGCAATCGGGCTTGGCACCTGGGCAAGCCCGGCGCCCTGGATCGCAGCGCCACGCAGCGTGGGATAGTCGTGTGCAATGAACGGCCCGGAAACGATTGCCTCGACCGCCTTGTTGCCCTTGGTGAAGCGCCACGGCGCGACCGAACCGTTCGATCGGCGCAGGCGCAGGCAGGCATGGTGGCGCAGATCCTCGATGCGCTCCGGCGTTGTTCGCTGGCGTAGATAGCCGGGACTGCCGACGACCACCATCGGAAAGGACGGCGTCAGTCGAACCGCGACCATGTCGGCCGCGATGAGGTCGCCGAGCCGGATACCGGCGTCGAATCCCTCGGCTGCGAGGTCCGCCAGTTCGCCGCTAGCGACGATCTCCAGCTCGATCTCGGGATAGGCCTGGCAGAAGGATGCGATCATCGGCTCCAGCAGCGTCGGCACCACCGCAGGCGGAACCGACAGGCGCAAAAGTCCAGCCGGCCGCTGGCCGATTTCGCGCGCGACCTCGCTTGCTGCTATCAATTCCTCGAAGGCTGGCCGGGCGCGCGAGAAAAAACGCTCGCCGGCTTCGGTCAGGCCGACGCTGCGTGTCGTGCGGACGAACAGCGCGGCGCCGATGCGCCCTTCCAAAGTCCGCACCGCCTGGCTGATCGCCGACGGCGTGACGCCAAGCTCCGCCGCCGCCTTGCGGAAATTGCGATGCCTGGCGACGCTCAGGAACGCCTCGACGCCGTCGAGCGCGCCATGCCGGACTGTGAAGTTTTGCTTCATGACCCATGGAGATTATCGCGGATACTTCCCGGCACAAAGCGGTCGTATCTGTGTTGTCGATTGGAAGGCTGAAGGGAAGTGGCAATGACGGACGATTTGGATCGCGTGCGGCTGCGGGCGTCGGGGCCGCCGCCTTCGCTAAATCTCGGCGTCGTCATGGGGCCGGGTTCCGCGGATTATGCCGCCAATCTTGGACGCAATCTGTTGGAAGGCCGTCTCGGTATCCTGACGGCGGTATTCGAAGCCGTTCCAGCCAATGTCTGACGGGAGACAAGAATGACGCCGGCCACGATCTTCAGCATCCATCTCCTCCTGGGCTACGTCCCGTGGCTGCTTTGCTTCGGCGCCTATATCTGGCCGAGGCTCAGGCTCATGGACCGCGTCGAGGCGCAGCGCGCCATCGCGACGCTGCACAGCTTCCGATTCTTCGGGCTGGCCTTCCTGGTTCCGGGCGTCGTTGGCCCGAACCTCCCGGCGGACTTCGCCGTCTTTGCCGCCTATGGCGATTTCGCGACCGGGCTGCTGGCCATGCTGGCGCTGCTTGGCGTGAGGCGGCCCTCGATCTTCTGGCCGTCCGTCGCAGCCTTCAATCTGGTAGGAATAGTCGACCTCGTCGGCGATTACTATCACGGCACCGTGCTTCATCTGCCCGAGCAGGCCGGGCAGCTGGGCGCCGCATACGCGATCCCGATCATCTATGTGCCCCTGCTGATGATTACGCACGTGGCCGCCCTTTATCTTCTGGCGCGACCTCAGCCCAAGACCGAGCCGGGCGCGGACAATAGGAAGGCGAGCGGTCTCAGTTCCCTTCGCTCTCCTTCATCCGTTCGATGATCGATCGGGCCGAAGCGCCGGCCTTTTCGACGGGCTTCGTCTGCTCATTCTGCACCATCGCCAGCGCCGTTCCCGGCTCGCCCTCCCACAGGATCAGGCTTGCCGCGCCGACCAGCCCGGCGCGGTCGCCGAGCTCGGCCGGCACGATCGGCACGTCGCGATATGCCTTCATGGCGCGCTCGTCGACCGTCGCCCTGATGCCGGGCGCCAGCAGGTCGAAGCCGTTGGCAAGGCCGCCGCCCATGACGATCAGGTCCGGCGAATAGAGATGCAGGAGATTGGTGAAGCCGATGCCCAGCCATTTCGCCTCGGTGTCGACCAGTTCGCCGGCGGCCGCGTCGCCGGCGCGCGCGGCATCCACGACATGCCGGGCCGAGACGTCGCCGTCGTCGGAAAGCCGTCTGAGCACCGAGCCGTCGCCTGGCTTGGTGAGCCGGGTCGCCCGGCGCCCGAGCGCGGTGCCGGAAGCAACGGCCTCGAAGCAGCCGACGTTGCCGCAGAAACAGCGGTCGCCTTCGCCGGTGATCGTCATGTGGCCGATCTCGGCCGCGAGCCCGCGCCTTCCATGGTAGATGTGGCCATCAGCAACCACGCCGCCGCCGATGCCGGTCGAGACGGTGACGAACACCAGCGAGCCCGCGCCGCGGCCGGCGCCGAAACGCCACTCGCCGAGCGCCGCGGCATTGGCGTCGTTCTCCAGCCGTACCGGCAAGCCGAACTGGCGGCTGAGGATGTCGATCAGCGGCACGTTGTGCC
>NZ_RZSR01000320.1:0-5789 GCF_004023265.1 Mesorhizobium sp. M1A.F.Ca.IN.020.06.1.1 | reverse complement strand
CAAGAAAAAGCGAGAAGCGGAACAAGTAGAAAAGGCCAAACGCGCCGAGGCCAAGGCGACGATCGAGGTCGAGAAAGCGTTCTCCGACCCCAACATGACGGTCAGCATCGCGACGAGCCGTTATTGGGAAGAGGTCGGCCAGCACCACGCGAACTGGGAGAACACCGAGTGGTCGATGGGCTGGCTGGTCTCCCATTTCGGCCAGGATTTCCCGCTGCAGAGCATCGACGACGAGAAGGTCACCGCGATGGTGGCGAAGCGGCGAGGGGAAAGTGTGCCGTCGCAACGCCTCCCTGGCCGCAAATACAAGACGCCGGAGGTGAGACGGCGCGTCAGCAACGCCACCGTGAACCGTACGGTGACGCAGCCGCTCCGAGAGATCCTGCTTCGCGCCAGTTCGCTATGGGGCGCCAAGACGGCAAAGGTCGACTGGTCGAAGCATCTGCTGGATGAGCCGAAGGAGAGGGTGCGAGAGGCTAGCGCCGGCGAGGAAGCCGCGATCATGGCGGAACTCGCCCGCGGTTACGATGTCGCCGTCGAGTTCGCCTTCCTCAACGGTTGCCGGCGGATGGAGATCCTGGGTCTGGAATGGTCGCGGGTCGACTTCTTCGGGCGCCGCTTCACCGTCATCGGGAAGGGCAACAAGGCCCGCGTGATCCCGATGACGAAGCGCACCTTCGAGATCCTCTGGGCGCAGCAGAATTTCCACGCCGAGAAGGTCTTCACCTATGTTGCCGCCCGAACGGTCAAGCTCGGTAACCGGAGCTTGATCAAAGGGAACCGTTATCCGCTCACCGAGGCCGGCTTGAAGATCGCCATGCGTCGTGCCGTTCCTAAGTCCGGCGTGAAGAACTTTCGCTTCCACGACACCAGGCACACCGCAGCGACGCGGGTGCTGCGCAAGAGCAACCTGAAAGTCGTGCAGCAACTCCTCGGCCATGAGGACGTCAAAACGACGACGAAATATGCCCACGCCATGGTCGAGGATGTGCTCGACGCGCTGGAAGCGGCGAGTCCCACGGAAACTCCCACGGAAGCATCAGCTGCAGATATCAAGGGATTGAAAGACTTGGGGAAAGCCGGCTGAGAGCATTCTTCCCCCAGTCAAGTGCGCTACCGGGCTGCGCTACACTCCGGACCGGGTGGCGATGTATCGTGATAACCCCGTGCGGGTCAACCGAATTCGGCGGCTAATTCGCCGATGACAGTGCCGCAGCAGGGAGGGCGCGCGCCAACCGCGATTCCTTCTGGTGCCGGTATTCCAGCGCGATCGCGCCCCAGATCAGCCCGAGCAGCAGATAGAGATGGCGCCAGTGGTCGATGTCGATGAAGGTGCCGAGCCCGATATTGCCGAGATAGGCGACATAGGCGCAAAGCAGATAGGGCTGCCAGGGACGAGCGCGCAGGAGGATGCGGAACCCGGCGCAGATCGTCCACAGGGTTAGGGTCAGGAACGAGACGAAGCCCAGCCAGCCATAGTCCATCAGCGCCTTCAGCCAGATGTCGTGCGTGTCCTCGCCGTAGATCGTGCCGAAGACCAGCGGGCCGATGCCGAACGGGTGTTCCAGTGCCAGCTGGAAGCCGATCGTATAGCGTGCGAAGCGGCCGAGGCGCGCGGTATCGTAGCTTTGCTCGAGATGCGCGCGCTGGGTGAACATGTCCGACACGCCGGGCAGCTGCAGGATGACGAGGATGGCGATGATCAGCAGCGCGAGCGCGGCGATCGTCATCACCACGACCCGCAGGCGGAACATGCCGCTGGCGCTCTGCAGGAAGAGGCAAGCGGTGAGCAGCACCGCCGAAACCGCGAACATGCCCCAGGCGCCGCGCGAGAAGGAGAAGAAGATGCCGGCGGTGATGATCAATAGCGGCACCGCCAGAAGCGGCATGCGCGATACAGGGCCGGTCAAGAGCAGATAAAGCAGGTAGGTGCCGGGCAGCACCAGGAACGGACCGAACACGTTCGGGTCCTGAAAGGCGCCGGCGGCGCGGTCGTATTTTGTGAACATCTCCGCGCCCGGAAAGGCATGGAAGTAGCCGGCTATTCCCAGCAGCGAGGTCGCCACAGCCGAGACCACATAGGCGATGAAGATCAGCCGGTAGAGGTCAGGCTGGACCGATGTCACCGAGGCGAAGAAGACCGCGCTGAAGGCGAGAAACAGCGAGACCGCCAGATAGAGCGGCGTGTTGGCGAGGTCCGCCATCTGCGTCATCGCGATCATGCCGCCGATGTTCATCGCCACCAACAGCACCAGCAGCGGCAATATCGCTCGCGATATTTTGAGGCCGAACAGCGCCCAGACGGCGATCAGCCCGGCCATGTAGAGCTCGTAGGGTGCCGGCTCGCTGATGACGAAGCCGGAAAGCAGGATGCCGACGACGATAGCGGCCGACGAGATCAGCGCGATCAGCTTTGCGTTGACCGCCTGCGGCGGCAACTGGTTGACCGCCTGCGGCGGCAACTGGTTGACCGCGACCGCCGGCAACTGATGCGCGAGCGCGCTCAATAGGCGTTTTCCGTGTTGAGCAGGCGGACCGGCGTCAGGAACAGGATGCGCAGGTCGAACAGCATCGACCAGTTCTCGATGTAGTAGAGATCGTATTCGGTGCGCATGCGGATCTTTTCATTGGTGTCCATCTCGCCGCGCCAGCCGTTGATCTGCGCCCATCCGGTGACGCCGGGCTTGACCTTGTGGCGGGCGAAATAGCCGTCGACCACCTCGTTGTAGAGCAGGTTGTGCGATTGGGCGGCGATCGCATGCGGGCGCGGCCCGACCAGCGACAGCGAGCCGAACAGCGAGTTGAAGAACTGCGGCAGCTCGTCGATCGAGGTCTTGCGGATGAAGCGGCCGACGCGGGTGACGCGCGGGTCGTTCTTGGTCACCGTCTGCTTGGCGGTCGGGTCGGACCTGTCGGTATACATCGACCGGAACTTGTAGACCTCGATGACCTCGTTGTTGAAGCCGTGGCGCTTCTGCTTGAACAGCACCGGCCCCTTGCTGTCGAGCTTGATGGCGATCGCGGTGGCGAGCATCACTGGCGAGAAGACGATGATGCCGACAAGCGAGAAGATGATGTCGAAGCTACGCTTGGCGACCGAGTCCCAGTCGTTGATCGGCTTGTCGAAGATGTCGAGCATCGGCACGGAGCCGATGTAGGAATAGGCGCGCGGGCGGAACTGCAGCGCATTTGAATGCGCCGAGAGCCGGATGTCGACCGGCAGAACCCAGAGCTTCTTCAAAAGCTGCAGCACGCGCGATTCCGCCGTCAGCGGCAGCGACACGATCAGCATGTCGATGCGGGCGATGCGGGCAAACTCGATTAGCTCGGAAATGGTGCCGAGCTTCGGATAGCCGGCGACGATCGGCGGCGAACGCTTGTCGCCGCGGTCGTCGAAGATGCCGCAGATGCGAATGTCGTTGTACGGCTGCTTCTCGACCGAGCGGATCAGCATTTCGGCCGACTTGCCGCCGCCGACAATGAGCGCGCGGCGCTCCATGCGCCCGTCGCGCGCCCAGCGCCTGATCAGCCTGGACATCACCAGTCTGAGCCCGAAGATCAGCAAGAAGCCGACCACGAACCAGCTGCCGAACAGAAGACGCGAATAGTCCTCCGAAGCCTTCATGGCGAAGGCCGTGAGAGCCATCAGCGCGAAGGTGCCAGCCCAGACGAGGAGCACGCGGCCGAAATTGGCGAGGGGGCGCATCAGCGCCGCGATCTGGTAGCTGTCGCTGACGTCAAGCAGCACCACCGCCAGGAACGAAGCTGCCGCGATCGTCAGCGGATATTGCCAGGCGAGATAGTTGAAGAACCCGACATAGTAGAAATAGAGGCACATGCCTGACAGGAAGAGCACGGCGAATTCGACCATGCGCAGCACGCCGCTGACCATGATCGGCGACATCGTATCGCGCCGGTACTGCGAGGCGACCTGTCGCGCCACGTCATTGATGCCGGGCACTTGAGCTTCGGCCGGGCCGTCGAATTTGCGCACCGCCTCCATCGAAAAGCGGTGCGCGGGGTCGATCTCGTTCATGGGGATTGTCCGCGAGCTTCGCGCGAGTGAATAGCAAAAGAGAGCTAAGAAAGCCTTGAAACAACAGGTGGCTTTGAATGCGTATTGTTGCTTGCGACGACTGGCGGTTTTTTCACGCCTATTGCAGATTAGTAAATTCTAAAGCTTTAGCGCCGCGAAGTAAGCCTTCTCGATCTCGGCCGCCATCACGTCGGCCCCGAATCGCGCCTTCAACTCGGGGTTTTGCGGCATCAGCTTGCGGTAGGCGCCGCGATCGTCGAGAGCCGTTCTGAGCCTGTCGGCAAGTTGGCGGGCATCGGGTCGGATCAGGGCAGGGGAGTCTTCGCCGAAGATCTCGGGAATGCCGCCCACGGCGGTGGCAATCATCGGCATGCCGGCTGCCAGGGCCTCGAGCACGATATAGGGCATTGCTTCCGCGCGGGACGGGACGACGATCAGCTCGGCCAGGGCGAAGGCTTCTCTGGCCGGCATCGGCGGCAGGAAGCGGACGTGGCCCTTCAGTCCGAGTCGCTCCACCTGAGCGTGGTAGCGTGGCAGGTCGTCGCCGGCACCGACCATCACCGCGCTTAGCCGGCGTCCGAGCTCCCTGCCGGCGCGCGCCAGCGCATCGATAAAGATGTCCGGGCCTTTGAGATCGCGCATCATGCCGATGTATATGAGATCGGCCGCATCAGCCGCCGGCGCCACCGGTTCGAACTCGACGGCCCGCAGGCCGTTATAGACCAGCCTGTTGGGGATGGGCGGCTCGCCGACCTTCCGTCGATAAGTTGTCCGCTCGTAGTCGGAAACGAACAGAAGGCAGTCGCTGAAGCGGGCCATGAAACGCTCCAGCGCGAAGAACAGCTTGCCGGTCGCCGTCGTTTCGTCATAGTGCAGCGAGCCGCCATGCGGCGAATAAAGGCGGGCCACGCGAGACCTTGAAACCCGCAACAGTGAGCCGAACAGACGGGCATAGGCGCCACCCTTGGCGCCATGCCCGTGCAGCACGTCCGGCCGCAATTCCTTGATGATTTGATAGGTGCGCCAGGCCGCGGCGATGTCGCCCGGTCCGATATGGCGCTGCATGGGCGTGCGATGGATGCCGAGCGCCAGGCGCTCCTTCATCGCTCCGAACAGCCGCTCCTCATAGTCGCCGCCCGTGGTCGAATCGCAGACGATACCCACGGAATGGCCGGCGGCGACCTGCGCCTCGGTCAGGTCGCGCACATGCCGGAAGATTCCCCCGACGGGTGAGCGGAAGCAGTGGACGATCCGAAGGTGAGCCGCCACGTTGATTTTCAGAACAGGCGTTCGCGGACGTAGACGGTGTCGCCGGGCAGGAGCGGATCGGATGTCTGCACCCTGCCGGTCATCACCTTGCCGTTGATGTCGCGGGTGATGTCGACGCTTTCCTGGTTGGCGCGCGGTGTGAAGCCGCCGGCGATCGCGATCGCCTTCTGCACCGTCAATCCCGGCACATAGGAATATTGCCCTGCGGCGCCGACTTCGCCCATGACGAAGATCGGCCGGTAGCGGTCGATCTCGACCGAGACGTCGGGATCGCGCAGATATCCCTGGCGCAATTTATCGGCGATTTCCTTTTCGAGCTGCTGGGCGGTGTGGCCGCGCGCCGGCACGGCGCCGACGAGCGGGAAGGAGATGTAGCCGGATTGGTCGACGCTGTAGGTGTTGGTCAGCCCGTCCTGCTCGAACACCGTGACGCGGATCCGGTCGCCGGCGCCGAGTCTGTATGGCTGGTCGAGCACTTCATGAA
>NZ_RZSR01000319.1:0-5799 GCF_004023265.1 Mesorhizobium sp. M1A.F.Ca.IN.020.06.1.1 | reverse complement strand
GCCTCACAGCACGCCGAAGGCAAGGCCAGCGCCGACCGTCGCGCAGGCGGCGCCGGCAAGACGCGCCAGGGCGCGGAAGCGGAGCCCAAGACCGAGCATGGCCGCGATGCCGATGCCATGAAGAAGTGCCGTCGCCACGGCAAAACCCGCCATATATTCGAGGCCGCCGGCATTCTCCGGCACTTCAGTGCCATGCGCATGGCCGTGGAACAGGGCGAACAGGCCGATGATGGCCACACCCGCCGAGACCGGCAGGTCGACCGCCAGCGCCACCAGCAACCCGAGGGCAACGACCGAAGCGAGGATACCCGGCTCGACGAAAGGCACCGGCACCTGCAGCATGCCGAGTGCTGCGCCCGCCACCATCGCGCCGACAAAGGCGAGCGGCCAGGCCCGCACCGCCTTGCTGCCTTTCATCGCCGCCCACAGGCCGACCGCAATCATGACGGTCATATGGTCGAGGCCCGACAGCGGGTGCATGAAGCCCGCCGTGAAGGACGAGGTCGTGCCGACGCCGACATGGGCGTAAGCCGGCATCGCCGCCGCCAGGAAGAGGATCGCGGCAAGCGCGGTGCGTTTCGTCGAAGCGGAAATCATGGGCGGGTCCTCTTCAAATTGCCGACTCATGCGGCCTTGCGGGGGCCGCAGCCCCCGGCCTTGAGCACGCGCTTGGTCGAGGCCGGATATTTTTTCAACTTTGCCGCCGGCCGAATCGGCCGCGGCGCGAAATTGCCGCCGCAGTTCGGGCAGACACCGCCGAGAACATTTTGCGCACAATCGGCGCAGAAGGTGCATTCGAAGGTGCAGATCAGCGCATCCGCCGCCTCCGGCGGCAGATCCTTGTCGCAGCATTCGCAATTGGGTCTGAGTTCCAGCATTGGATCCTCCTCACCGGATCGGTTCGTGCACGGTCGCCAGCTTGGTGCCGTCGGGAAATGTCGCCTCGACCTGGACGTCGTGGATCATCTCGGCAATGCCGTCCATGACCTGGGCGCGCGTGACGACATGGGCGCCGGCCTCCATCAGCTCGGCCACCGAGCGGCCGTCGCGGGCGCCCTCGACGACGAAATCGGTGATCAGCGCGATCGCCTCGGGGTGGTTGAGCTTGACGCCGCGTTCCAGTCGTCTGCGCGCCACGATCGCCGCCATGGCGATCAGCAGCTTGTCCTTTTCACGCGGCGTCAGGTTCATGCGTCTTCTCGGTACTCAAGATCAAAGTATTCGAAGGTCAAAGTGACCATAATTTGGGCAGGCCAGCCCGTCCGTTGAGCAGCTCGACGAGCGGAATCAGCCGCTTGCGGAGCTGGTAGCCGTCGCCGGCGGTGAGCCTCGCAAGAAGCTTGCCAGATTGCCCGACGCTCCAGAAACTGGCGCCACCCTGATCACCGATGATCGCGCGGGCAGGTTCCAGCAGGGTTTCCGCACGCGGGGAGACGAGAAGCATCGTTGCACTTGCAAGCGCGCCGCCGGTCACGGCCTGGCGCTGGAGGCCGGCCGCGATATCCGGGCCGATGCGAAAGTCCTCGGCGTGGATGAGCCTGCCACCCTGGCAAACCCGCCAGCGGTCATGGAAATTGCCCAGGACCGTCCGTTCGCCCATCGCAAGCCGGCCGAACAGCGTCGCCTCCAGGAGCAGCGCCTCGGCGCCGACCGCCAGCTCGACATGCAGCGCGCGGGCAAAGGCCGCGCGGTTGAAAACGATGGTTTCCTGCGGCAGCCAGGCAATGCTGCCGCCGGCGCCAACCGTGAGGCTGACCTTCGTCTCGGCCCGGTCGGATGCGGCGCGATAGATCTTCTCGCAGGCCTGGGTGGTGATCGATGCCGAGGCGCCCTCGCCGACCTCGATCTCCCAGCCAAGCCGGTCGCCGCCGGTCAGCCCACCGGCCGTGTTGATCAGCACGGCCTCGAGCGGGTCGCCTTGCACCGCCGGCATGCGAATCTTCGCCGATCCGTCCTGATAGAGATGTTGAAGGCGGGTCCTGCCGCCGCTCTTGCCGCAGAAAAGCCTGCCTCGCCCGGCAACACGTTGCGCGGCAGGCAGAGAAATCAGGATATCCTCGATCATGTCCACGGCGCCAACGTTAAGCACTCCACCGGCTTTGTCGATATATAGCTTGTTGCTTGACATCGTTTCGGTTTCTATAGAGGGAGCCACCTTGGAGCGGTCACGCGGATTCCTGGCGAGGTAAGGGGCGACGACGTTTGTGAATCCGGGGACACAGGGGCGCTGATCAGTTGGCGTCGGAAAACGACAGGGGAAGGAACCGAATGGCTGACCAGCTGACGACCGAAATCATCGAAAAGATCAAAGCGCATGCCGAACCTGGCGGCGAAGAAATCACGCCGAGCACGGATCTCAACACGCTGGGGATCCATTCGCTGGAATTGACCGAGATCATCTTCGATCTCGAGGAGAAGTACGGCATCGAGATCGAGATGAACACGGTCGACGCCTGGAGCAACCTCAAGAACGTCGGCGACATGGTCGAGGCGGTTCGCGAACTGATCGCGAAAAAAGCCTGACTGCATGCTCAAGCGCGTCGTCATCACCGGCATTGGCGGAATATGCGGGCTCGGCACCGATGTGCCGGCGATCTGGGACGCCATGCGCGCCGGCCGTTCGGCAATCGGCCCGATCGACAATCCTTCGCTGCATGACCTGAAGGTCAAGGTCGGCTCCGAAATCAAGGCGTTGCCCGATCACGGCATCGACCGCAAGCAGGTGGTGTCGATGGACCGCTTCAGCCTGCTGGCGGTGATCGCGGCGCGCGAAGCGATGCGGCAGTCCGGACTGGTCGCGCATACCGACAACACCTATCGGATGGGTGCCGTTGTCGGCGTTGGCGTCGCCGGCTTCGAGACGATCGAGGAGAATTACCGCGCGATCCTGATCGAGGGGCGCAACCGCGCTGCTATCTTCACCGTGCCGAAGGTTATGCCAGGCGCGGCCGCCGGCCAGGTCAGCATGAGTCTCGGCCTGCGCGGACCCGTGTTCGGCGTCACTTCGGCCTGCGCGTCGGCCAATCATGCCATCGCCTCGGCCGTCGACCAGATCCGGCTCGGCCGCGCCGACGTCATGGTCGCCGGCGGCACCGAGGCGCCGCTGGTCTGGGGCGTGCTCAAGGGCTGGGAGGCGCTGCGCGTGCTCTCGCCCGACACCTGCCGGCCGTTCTCTGCCGACCGCCAGGGCCTGTCGCTCGGCGAAGGCGCCGGCATGGCGGTGCTGGAAAGCTACGACCACGCAATGGCGCGCGGCGCCACCATCCTTGCCGAGATCGCCGGCGCGGGCCTCTCGGCCGATGCCTCCGACATCGTCGCGCCGACCGTCGAGGGACCGGAAGCGGCGATGCGCTTCTGCCTGGTGGATGCAGGGCTCAATCCCGAGGACGTCGACTATCTCAATGCGCATGGCACCGGCACCAAGGCCAACGACCAGATCGAGACCGCGGCGATCAAACGCGTCTTCGGCGAGCATGTGAGCGCACTCTCGGTCTCCTCGACCAAGTCGATGCATGCGCATTGCCTTGGCGCCTCGGGCGGGCTGGAGATGATCGCCTGCGTCATGGCGATCCGCGACGGCATCGTGCCGCCGACTGCCAATTTCCGCGAGCCCGACCCCGAATGCGATCTCGACGTGACGCCGAATGTGGCGCGCGAGCGCAAGGTGCGCGCAGCACTGAGCAACAGTTTTGCCTTCGGCGGCACCAATGCCGTGCTGGCCTTCAAGGCGATCTGAGACGGGCGATCTGAGATGGGCGAGCCGACGCGGGCGCTCGCCGGCGCCGGACGCGTTCCCATCCTTGCGGGTGCCGGTTGACTGACCGTCCATGGGGGGCGATTGCCGGCCATATTGATCCCAGAGGGCCGGGGTCCTAAGTCTTGCCCACCCGCCACGCGCGCCGCCACGCGCCCATCCGCATCCGGAGCCCCGATGACCGACCTGTCCGCCTTTCCGATCGCCAAGCGCTGGCCGGCCAAGCATCCCGACCGCCTGCAGCTCTATTCATGGCCGACGCCCAACGGCGTGAAGATTTCGATCGCGCTGGAGGAGATCGGCCTGCCTTATGAGCCGCATCCGGTCGACATCGGCAAGAACGAGAGCTGGACGCTGGAATTCCTGTCGCTCAACCCGAATGGCAAGATACCGGCGATCATCGATCCGAACGGGCCCGGCGGCAAGCCGATCGGGCTGTTCGAATCCGGCGCCATCCTGCTCTACCTCAGCGACAAGACCGGCAAGCTGATCCCGGCCGATCCCATCCGGCGCTACGAGACGATCCAGTGGGTGTTCTTCCAGATGGCCGCGATCGGCCCGATCTTCGGACAGGTCGGCTTCTTCAACAAATTCGCCGGGCGCGAGATCGCCGACAAGCGCCCGCTGGAGCGGTATCGCGACGAGTCGCGGCGCCTCATCGGCGTCCTGGAAACGCGGCTCAAGGGCCGGCAATGGATCATGGATGACGAGTTCACCATCGCCGACGTCGCGACGCTGGGCTGGGTGCGCAATCTGATCGGCTTCTACGAAGCGCGCGATCTGGTCGGCTTCGACGATTTCCCCGGTGTCGCGGCATGGCTGGAGCGCGGCCTCGCACGGCCCGCCGTGCAGAGGGGCCTGACTATCCCGGTCAGGAGCTGAGTCGCTCTATTTGGGCTTGGCCTTGGCGCCGCCTCGGCCGAGCACGGATGCGGCAAGCCGCGCGGTGGCCACCACCGCGCCGGTCGCCACGCTTGCCACAGTGCGGATCGGCCCCGAGCTTGCCGCCGGCTTATGCGGCTTCGCGGCCTTCGCGGGGGCCTTGTGCGCGGTGCCGGGCACGACTTTCTTGGGCGCGGCCTTGCCGAAGCTCGGCTTGGCGTCCTTGGAGCGCTCGGCCGTTGCGGTAGCTGCACCAGCTCTGGATTGATTGGCTCTGCTTCTTGCAGGCGCGGGTTTTCTGGTCTTGGTTGCCATAAGACGGTTCCCTGTTATCGCGCAATTCCGGAAGCCGTTACACACTTTCCTGGAATCGCGTCAGTGCCGGACAATTCGGGTCATGGAGATAACGACCTGTAAATCTTAAGGTTCCCGCCCGAAAATGGTGAAAATTGAGCAGGTTAACCAATCACCAGGTCGGCCTCCCGGCGACGCGCCAGCACGCGCTCGATATTGGGCATGTCGTTGGAGGCGATCCAGGCGCGGGCGTCCTCGTCGGACTTGCCATGGCCGCGCCAGCGCTCCATCAGCCGGCGCTCGAGCTCGTCGCGCGGGACATCGACGAAAATGGTGAAATCGAACAGCTCTGCCAGCCGCGACCACGGCTCCTCGTCGAGCAGCAGATAGTTGCCCTCGACCAGGATGAACTTGGTGTCGGCGGAAATGATCTCGGCGGCGGCGCGCGAGAGTTCGATGCTGCGGTCGAAGACCGGAATGGCAATGTCCGGCTCGCCGGAGCGGATCCGCTTCAAAAGCGTCTCGAAGCCGGCAAAATCGAAGGTTTCCGGCGCCCCTTTTCGCGCGCGCAGGCCGCGCCGGTTGAGCACGATGTCGTCATAGTGGAAGCCGTCCATCGGCACGACTTCGGACGTGCCCTCCGGCAGCAATTCATGCAGCCTGCCCGATATGGTCGACTTGCCGGCTCCCGGCGGGCCGGCAATGGCAACGACGAAACGCCTGGCCTTGCCGGCGCGCTTGAAGATGGCGGCAGTGATATGGGCTAAGTCGGACATCAGCGCCTCTTCGCTAGCGACTCCGGCCGCATCTTGGCGGCACTGGGGAGAAATTTCAAACGGTTATAAAGCCGCTGCCGCACGCCCTTGAGA